>NZ_JBHFLL010000189.1:0-34281 GCF_041928595.1 Microcystis sp. BLCC-F209 | reverse complement strand
TAGCAAATGGAGAGAATTCTTGTCCATTAAGAAATGTTACAAATTACATGGGTACATTAAGAAAAGTTAAGGGGGTGCATCCATTGATGGATAAGGGTTTTCGGCTATTATAGTATATATGTATGGGGGAAGTTCAGATATATAGCGGTTCTCGCATCTGTGCGGCACACTCAAACCTTTGCTGATTAAGCTGTTCAGGATCGGGAATGTACCTCTTGTGAATCAGAAACGCTATATCTTTTCATAAGATGCTGCTTCGATTAAAATATCAGCAGTAAGTGCCACAATTTCTCCTACCTTGAGGAGGCGTTCTCGATATTTATTAAAACGATGTCGTTCTTCTTCATTGCTTTGCACCATTAAACTAGCAATATCTTGAATACTCTTGATCCGACTTGCATAAGAAGCTGTGCGTGAAAGTTGACGTAACTCAGTATCTAGTAACTGTTGAAGTTCCCGACGACTCTTTGCT
Source organism: Microcystis sp. BLCC-F209 (assembly GCF_041928595.1). NCBI lineage: Bacteria > Bacillati > Cyanobacteriota > Cyanophyceae > Chroococcales > Microcystaceae > Microcystis > Microcystis sp. BLCC-F209. Next base: position 33,809 of record NZ_JBHFLL010000189.1, on the reverse strand, counting down.
TGACGAGTCAGTTTTTCGTGAGGTTCAGCTAGACTATATGCTGGAATAATTAGTTTGGCTTGTCCTGTTTCACAAAGTTGCAGAATCTGCTCACAGCTTAGACACTGCTCTTGCTCGAAGGTTAGCTCTAAAACAAAATTTGTTTCAACATAGATATTCACGCCGCTGCCTCACGCTGAAATTTTCCCCCAGCTAAAGCAGCATACAACCCTGAATCAATCAACCAACGCTGAGAATCATCGAGAGCTTCAGGCGGCTTTTCAGAATGAATAATCTCTCCCAACCAAGAAGCAACAATTAGTTCAAGACTTTGCCTACTAATTTGGTCATTCGTTACCCCTGCTCGTTGAAAATAAGGCTGAAGAATGGGACTGGCATCAATCATATAACTAGGTTCACTCTGCTCCTGAAAAGCCCCAACATTACTCCATAAGTAAAATCTGTCAGGAAAGACCAGCAAAAAATAGGGAGCCTTGGCAAAAGTACCGTGTGCCAGAATATTGCGTCGGAGTTTTGCCGCCCATTCTTGGGATACGTTGGTTTTGCACTTGACCTCAACCACAAGAGCGAGTTGACCATTGCGGTTATTAACTGCTAAATCCCAGCCAGAAGCCATAAGATGAACTGATGAAACCATACACAGCACCCCGCGTAAAATTATTGATGAACGATGATTGAGTTGCGACTCATTTCTATTAAGGAATGTTGAGTAAAAAGTGCTTTTATTTGGGGTAGATTATTCTGAAATAATGCTTCTAATTCAACATTCGTAATGTTACCCGTAGTCACTAGCAGAAGCTTATAAGGTTCTTGACTAATCAAAAATGAATCAAGAAAATCTGTGTCTTTGGTAATAACAATACGATTTTGTTGAATTGAAAGAGCGTTAATTTCTGCATCTGTCGTGGCATTTTGTTGGGGTAAATCTTTAGTATGAATTGTATCATGACCAGCAGCTTGCAAAAAACGGGCTAAACCAACTGGCAATTGGGCATCGACTAAAAAGTTCATGGTGCAATTTGGTAGATGCTTTTTACCTGAGTTAATCGAGTGGCAAACAATAACGCCGCTAGAATATCCTCCCGTTCCAAATCATCGTAGTCGGCTAAAATATCTTCGATACTCATGCCAGAACTAAGTAATTCTAGGATAAATTCAACAGGATAACGCAATCCTCGAAGGCAAGGTTTGCCATGACAGATATTTAAATCGAGTGTGATTCGCTGCCAAAGTTGGTTTTCCATAGGTAATTCAGTTGCTTGTAATCGTCCAATCTTCTCTCCGCCTACTTCTACTATGCACAATTCTGTCTTTAAGTCAAGTGGCTTTAGAAAACTTTAAGCAATTTCTTGACAAAATTTAACCTTTTTTCTCATTTTTGAACCCTCACAAATTAATTATGCAAGGGGTTTAATCTACTATACACAACTAGGGATACTACGAGAACTAACACTGTCATTGATGACCAACTCATGGCTGATGCTCTTAAAGCTACTGGACTCTCTTATTCTTTGTGTGATAAGTTTGACTTATATAGTAGTGATCGATCTTTGTGTCCTTTGTGTCTCTGTGGTTCGTTCCCCTCACTATTTATTGCCGGCAGTCTTCATTGACTATCTAGAGCAAAAAAAACCAGTCTTCCCTAATTTTTCGGGAAAACTGGCCAAGCTAATCTTGAGATTTTAACCGACGTTAGCGGTTTGTTTTTGGCTAAAAAATGCCGCTAAAACCTGTTGGGCAATCTGGGGACTGGTTAAACCCAAATCAGCGAAGGATTCCTCTGGTGTTGCGTGGTCCACTAATTTATCGGGAACCCCGAAACGCTTGACCGGAACTAGAATATTAGCATCCTGTAAAGCTTCCAAAACCGCAGAACCAAAACCACCCATCAAACAACCTTCTTCCAAAGTCACCACTTTACCAAGACGTTGGGCAAGGGGAAAGATAAGTTCTGTATCAAGGGGCTTGACAAAACGAGCATTAACCACTGTGGCTTCGATGCCGTGTTCGCTGAGGATTTCGGCCACCTGTAGGGAAGTGTTGACCATAGTGCCGTATCCTAACAGGAGAATATCATCGCCACTGCGGAGAATTTCGCCCTTACCGATGGGTAAAGCTTCCCAACCCTCTTCCATCAGGGGAACCCCTAAACCGTTGCCCCGGGGGTAACGCATGGCAATGGGGCCGCTGGTATGATTAATCCCCGTTACGACCATTCTTTGCAGTTCCGCCTCATCTTTCGGGGCCATAATGGTCATATTGGGGATACAACGCAGGTAGGCGATATCGTACATCCCTTGGTGGGTCGGTCCATCGGCCCCGACAATACCGGCCCGGTCCATGCAGAAGAAAACCGGGAGATTTTGAATGCAGATATCATGAATAATCTGATCAAAAGCCCGCTGCAGGAAAGTAGAGTAAATAGTGACAACCGGGCGCATTCCTTCGCAAGCAAGACCACCAGCGAGAGTAACGGCGTGTTGTTCAGCAATTCCCACATCGATGTACTGTTTCGGTAGTTTTGCCTGAAATTTGTCTAATCCCGTCCCCGTGGCCATGGCGGCGGTGATACCGATAATGCGCGGGTCATTTTCCGCTAATTTAGTGAGAGTATGCCCGAAAACTTTGGAATAAGCGGGAGGTTTCGGTTTACTGGAGGGAATCGGTTTACCCGTGGCTAAATTAAAGGGATTTTGGGCATGATAACCCACTTGATCTTTTTCAGCTAATTCGTAGCCTTTGCCTTTAACGGTGGCAACGTGGACGAAAACCGGTCCGTGGACCTTATGGGCCTGTTTAAAAGTGGCGATTAATTCGGGAATATTATGACCATCAATCGGGCCAAAATATTTAAAGCCCAATTCCTCAATCACTGCGCCAACTTTGGGAACTGCTAACCGTTTCATTCCTTCTTTGACTCGTTCCATTTCGGGAGTGAGGGAGTCACCGAAGAAGGGTAGATTTTTAAATTGTTCTTCGAGATTATCGGCGATAAACTGGACGGGTTCGCTCAGACGAACTTTATTGAGATAGCGGGAAATTGCCCCGACGTTGGGGGAAATGGACATCTCGTTATCGTTGAGGATAACCATGATGTTGGTGTTCGGTAAATGTCCAGCATGGTTAATCGCTTCTAGGGCCATACCCCCGGTTAAAGCCCCGTCCCCGATAATCGATACTACCTTGAAATCTTCCCCCTTGGCATCCCGGGCTAAAGCCATTCCTAACCCAGCAGAAATGCTCGTGGAGGCGTGTCCAGCCCCAAAATGGTCAAATTTGCTCTCGCAACGTTTTAGATAGCCCGCAACGCCATTTTTTTGGCGCAGGGTGTGAAAATCGTTATAGCGACCGGTGAGGAGTTTGTGCGGATAAGCTTGGTGTCCCACGTCCCAAAGAACTTTATCGCGATCGAGATCCAGGGTTTGGTAAAGGGCGATCGTTAGTTCTACGACTCCTAAACCCGGTCCCAAATGTCCACCGGTAGCGGCGATCGTCTGGAGGTGTTTTTCGCGAATCTGACGGGCAATATCTTCTAATTGACGGATTGACAAACCATGTAACTGGTTGGGATGAGTAATTTCACTTAGTTGCATATCGGCTTCTTTCTCAAAGTAGTTTATCCCTATACCAACTGTATAGGATTTTCAGCCTGAGATGAGGGAAAATCTAGGCTAATCTGGCCGCCGTGCGTAAAATTTGGCCGGCTAACATGGCAGCCCCAAAACCATTATCTATATTAACCACACCGATGCCGACCGCGCAGGAATTGAGCATAGTTAACAAAGGAGCAATACCGCCGAAACTGGTTCCGTAACCGATACTGGTGGGAACGGCGATCACCGGGCGATCAACTAATCCCGCTACCACACTTGGTAAGGCTCCTTCCATTCCCGCAACAACAATTAACACATCGGCGGCATCCAGTAGATGGCGATGATTCAAAAGGCGATGAATTCCCGCTACTCCCACATCCCAGAGACGCTGCACGGAAAAACCGCATAATTGAGCAGTAACCGCCGCCTCCTCCGCTACGGGAATATCGGCAGTTCCCGCCGTTAGGATGGAAATTATCCCTTTTGGGGGATTTTCTGGAGCGGCTGCGGCAATGGCACAGATGCGAGCTAAGGGATAATAAACTAAGTCTGTTACCTGTTCCTGTAGCTGGGCTGCTATCTCTGCTTCAATGCGGGTGGCCATAACCACGGGACTATTTTGACGCAAAACATGGATAATTTGGGCGATTTGAGCGGTGGTTTTACCCGGCCCCCAGATAACCTCCGGAAATCCCGTCCTTAATTGACGATGATGGTCAATCTTAGCGAAGTCTTCCACCGGTTCAAAGGCCAGATGTTTAAGTTTATCTAAGGCTGTCTCCGGGTTAATTTCTCCCCTGGCAACCGCGGTCAGCAGCGATCGCAAATCGGCAGCATGGAACATGACAGTTATCAGTTATCAGTTATCAGTTATCAGTTATCAGTGGGTAAGTTAACAGTTATCAGATTTGAGTTTTAAGTGAGCAGTATGTGTTAAGTGACCAGTATTAAATAGCAGTTTCTTGCCATCTTTTCACTGTTTACTGATCACTGATTACTGATTACTGCTCACTGCTCACTGCTATTAGGAGGCCATGGTGGCTGCGGGACGACGGCGGCGATAAGTACGATTGTTCGCTGGTTCCGTTGCCGCCGCTTGTAGGAGGAAGATCACTAGAGGTTGACTCTGTAACTCCCGTTTGATTAAACGCTGCAAAGTCGTCTCGATTTCGGCCCGCAAACCGGCCCAATCCTGAATCCCCGTGGCGGTTTTAAATTCACCGATGCGATCGCTTAAACAGCGTTCGATCGCCCGAATAATTAACTGATTCAGCAGCGAGATTTCCACTTTTGTCACCACACCGCGCAAATTAATCTCTGGAGGTGCGCTTAATTGTCCCTCCCCGTTAACGAAGGCCGCGATCGTAATCACACCATCTTCAGCTAACTGTTGTCTTTCCTGCATAATGTGTTCGTGGACTACACCCGCTTGATCGACTAACTCGATTCCCGAAGGCACTGGCGCGCCGAGACCAATGCGATCGCCAGTTAACTCGATCGTGTCACCATTTTTGACAATTACCATATTTTCGGCGGGAATACCCATACTTTGGGCCATCTGAGCGTGTTTGACCAGCATTCGGTGTTCTCCATGCACTGGCACAAAAAACTTCGGCCGGGTCAAAGATAGCATCAATTTATGGTCTTCTTGGGAACCATGGCCGGAAACGTGAATTCCCTTATCGCGTCCGTAAACCACGTTAGCACCCTGCATCATCAGGCGATCAATTGTATTGACCACGGCGATGGTATTACCCGGAATCGGATTAGCGGAAAAGACAATCGTATCCCCCTGACGCACGCGAATATGAGGATGTTCACCCTTAGAAATCCGCGTCATGGCCGCTAAAGGTTCCCCCTGGGAGCCTGTGGTTAAAATGACGATTTTATCATCGGCTAAATTGCGGGTCGCTTTTAAGGGTTCAAATAGATCGTCGGGACATTTTATATACCCCAAATTACGCGCATGAGCGATGACATTTAACATCGATCGACCCACTACCACCACTTTCCGGTTAAATTTCTGGGCCAATTTCAACACCAGATTAATCCGATGCACCGAGGAGGCAAAGGTAGTGATCATAATCCGTCCCGTTGCTTGGTTAAAAACCCGCTCTAACCCAGGATAAACGGAAGCTTCCGAGGGAGTATAACCGGGTACTTCTGCGTTAGTGGAATCACTCAATAAACATAGCACCCCTTTCTCGCCATGTTCGGCAATTTTTTGTAGATCAAAAAACTCACCATCCACGGGAGTATGGTCAATTTTAAAATCTCCTGTGTGAATAACTACCCCTAAAGGAGTGTGAATTGCTACACAAAAACTATCGGCGATCGAGTGGGTATTGCGGATATATTCCACCATGAAAGATTTACCTAAACGCACCATTTGCCGAGGAGCAACGGTTTCTAATTTGGTACGATTTGCTAATCCTGCTTCTTCCAATTTATCCCGCAATAAAGCCATCGCTAGGCGCGGACCGTAGATAATTGGTACATCAAATTGTTTGAGATGGTAGGGAATGCCACCGATATGATCTTCGTGACCGTGGGTGACGATCATACCCTTAATTTTATGGCGATTTTCCCTTAGATAAGTCATATCGGGAAGCACTACATTCACCCCGTGCATATCATCGGAAGGAAAAGCTAAACCAGCATCGAGGAGAATAATCTCATCATCGTATTCAAAAACACAGGTGTTTTTGCCGATTTCGTGTAATCCTCCTAGGGGAATGATCTTTAGTTTTGCTTGGGTTTTATCTTGACTCATTAGGTATCCTTTGATGGTAAGTTATGGTGATTTTTTCGGTGGTTTTTGTAGATGGTAAATCTCAAAAAATGAATAGTTGGAATTAAGTTTAACTAGGAGGATAACACCTAGTTAAGTTCACTTATATCAATACTTTCTGACCGTTCTAAACTATATTTTTCTTCTAGTTAAGCTATTAACATTATAACCTATTTCTCGAAAAAATCCTAGTTTAGTGAGCAAGAATTTCTAGTATTTTTCTAGATTAAAGCCAATTCTTGCATAATTTTTGCTAATCCTTCTTCTAGATCGGGACTTAAGGAACATAAAGGAAGTCTTAGACCCCCCACTTCCCAACCAACTAGATTTAAGGCCGCTTTAATTGGAATTGGATTAGTGGCACAGAATAAACCTTTAAACAGGGGAAATAATTTCAAGTTAATCTCGATCGCTTTGGCCGCATCTCCGGTTAAGAAAGCTTGAATCATTGCTTGGATTTCTTCTCCCACTAGATGACTGGCAACACTGACCACTCCCACCGCACCACAGGTCATCAGGGGTAAGGTGAGAAAATCATCCCCGGAATAAATAGCGAAATTTTCAGGAGTATGACAGTAAATCTTGCAGGTTTGTTCTAAATTACCACTAGCTTCTTTTACCGCCACAATATTATCAACTGCTGCCAGTTTAATAATCGTTTCCGGGGTCATATTTTGACCCGTACGACCGGGGATATTATAAAGCATCACCGGCAGATCGGGACAAGCTTTGGCAATGGTCAGAAAATGCTCGTATAAACCCTCTTGGGGAGGTTTATTGTAGTAAGGAACCACTTGTAAAGAACCATCCAAACCCAGTTTAGCGGCCTGTTGACTAGCTTCGATCGCTTCGGAAGTGGAATTAGAACCCGTCCCCGCGATCACTTTTCCCCGACCATTAACTGCTTTTTTGACAATACTAAATAGTTCGTATTCTTCCTGCCAACTTAGGGTGGGGGATTCTCCCGTCGTCCCACAGACCACTATACCATCGCTACCGTGAGTAACTAGATAATCGGCCAACTTTTCCACCATAGCATAATTAACTTGACCATCGACGGTGAAGGGAGTCACCATCGCCGTAATTACTCGTCCAAAATATGTTGTTTCACTCATTGATCAGTTATCAGTTATCAGTTATCAGTTATCAGTTATCAGCTTCTGAAGGCAAGAGGCAAAAGAAAGAATCTGGCAATCCGCTTACCTAAAAAGAAGGTTAGAAACTAAGTACATCGAGGCTTTTAGCTTAACAAATTAGGTTTTAGATTCGGTCTTTGTTATCGGGTTTTGAGCGTTCAACAATCAGCCTTTATTTATCCGATTAATTAGCTATTTTTCTATTTAACCTCTTGCCTCATTAATTTTTGAGGTTTCAAAAACGGCAAAAATAAGGATTAAATTGCATAAAATTATTCATTCTTAATTCTCCTGACTACTGACTACCGGATCCTAACCCTAACAACCATTTTTGATTTTTACCAGAGGTCTAATTATTATCGCCTTGACCTAGCTGAAGGCCGATAGCTTAATTATCAAACTGTTGCTAATCTTGAACCGACGAGATTTTTCTTGACTAAAAGTTCGGCAATTTGTACGGCATTTAAAGCCGCACCCTTGCGAATTTGATCGCCGCATAGCCACAATTCTAGACCGTTAGGATGGGATATATCTTGACGAATGCGTCCCACTAATACTTCATCGCGACCACTAGCATCAATTGGCATGGGAAAATAATTAGCGTCCCAATCTTCCACTAATCTTACCCCCGGAGCGGACTGAAGAATTTCTCTAGCCTTCACCACAGAAAAAGGCCGACTAAATTCTAGGTTAACTGATTCCGAATGGGCCCGCAGGACGGGAACCCTCACACAGGTGGCGCTAACCCGCAGCTCTGGACAAGCAAAAATCTTGCGGGTTTCGTTGACCATTTTCATTTCTTCCTCGCAGTACCCTTGACCATTAATCGGGGTATTGTGGGGAAAAAGATTAAAAGCGAGGGGATAGGGGAAGGAATTAGTGGGAGGTTGCCGATTGTCAAGAATTGCTTGTGCTTGCTGTTTTACCTCCTCCATGGCTCGGGCCCCAGCACCACTGGCGGACTGATAAGTAGAAACTACTACTCGCTTGATCGCCTGTACTTGGTGGAGAGGCCAGATCGCCACTCCTAAAAGAATTGTCGTACAGTTGGGATTAGCGATAATGCCTCGGTGATTGTCCACACTGTCGGGATTGATTTCCGGGACAACTAAAGGCACTTCGGGATTCATGCGAAAAGCGCTGGAGTTATCGATCATCGTCGCACCCGACTCGACAATAGTTTTCGCCCAAGCTTTCGAGGTGGACCCCCCCGCAGAAGCAAGAACGATATCCACGTCCTGAAAAGAGCGCTCGTTTACCGCTTCGATTAGCAGACTTTCGCCCTGAAAATCGAGGCTTTTTCCAGCAGAACGCTCGGAAGCGAGTAATTTTAGACTAGCGAGAGGAAATTGACGACTAGCTAATAACTCTAGTAATTCCGTTCCCACGGCCCCGGTGGCCCCTAAAATAGCGACCCGTACTTTTTGACTCAAATTGTGTGACCTCCTGACGAGTTGGGTGATGATAATGATCCGAAGAAATCGTTAAAGTAAAAAATCTTTTTTGTCCACCGAGTTATTCTAAAACTTGGATTCATCGGCCTTTGATCAGCAAAATTTTCTGATTGGGCTTAACTGCCCCAAGGACGGAATAAATTAAATATACCCCATTGACCGCTAAAATAAAAAGATTGTGACAGCTTGGGGAACAACTGCAGCTATTCCCCTAGAATATCATGAGCGGGAGGGATCCAGCGCCGGCGCAAACACCGCTCACCCTATTATAAACGTTCCTTGTCGTAAGAGCTAGAAAAATCGATGAAAGTTATTCAGGAAAAGCTTCCTGCCAGTCAGATAGGTTTAGAAATTGAAATTCCCGCCGAAACCACGAAAAACACCCACGAGCAAGTGGTCAAGAATTTAGCGAAGTCGGCCAATATACCCGGTTTTCGCCCCGGCAAGGTTCCCCGTCAGATTCTTCTGCAAAGATTGGGAACTAAAGCGGTAAAAGCGGCAGTAATTGAGGAATTAATCGAAAATTGCCTCGAATCTGCCATGAAACAGGAGGGGATCGAGTCCCTGGGTAATCCCCAGCTATTGTCTAAGTTTGAGGATTTGATCGCTGCCTATGAACCGGGTAAAGCTTTGACTTTTTCAGTTTCCGTGGATGTGGCCCCGACAATTGTTCTCGGAGATTACGAAAATCTGAGCGTTACTGCCGAAGAAACTGTTTATGATCCCGAATCCGTGGAAAATTGGTTTAAAGAGCGTCAAGAACAGTTAGCAACATTGGTTCCCGTGGAAGATCGCGGGGCGCAGCTGGGAGATGTGGCGATCGTTGATTATCGAGGCAAATCCGCCGAAACCGGCGAGGATATCCCGGATATTGACGGCGAAGATCTGCGGGTGGATATGGAAACCGGACGCTTTATCGAGGGGATGGTAGAAGGAATTGTCGGCATGAAACCGGAAGAAGTCAAAGAGATGACTTTAACTTTCCCAGAAGATTATCCCAAAGAAGATGTGGCAGCAAAAGCGGTAATCTTTACCATTACGATGAAAGAGTTAAAGGCAAAGGAATTACCAGAGCTTGACGACGATTTTGCCCAAGAAGTCAGCGATCAGGAAACAATCGCCGAATTAAGAGCAAGTTTAGAGAAACGTTTCCGAGAAGAAGCGGAGAAGGAAACCAAAGACAGCATTTATGATGCTTTAACTCAGGAATTAGTCAAGGGTGCGACTTTAGATTTACCGGAGACGCTGATCGAGAAGGAAGTGACGCATATTTTGACCCAAAGCTTCATGCAGTTCCAACAAATGGGGCTAGATGTCAACCAGTTGTTTACAAAAGATAATATTCCCAAAATGCGGGAAAGCACCCGTCCCGATGCGATCGAAAGTCTGAAACAGACTCTGGTGGTGCAGGAATTGGCTAAAGTCGCCGGCATTGAAGTCAGTGCCGAAGCGGTAACGGAAAAAATCGCCAAAATCATGGCGCAATTGTCCGATCGCGACATAGATATGCAGCGTCTGGAGCAGGTGATCACCGAAGAAATCCTGGCGGAAAACACCCTGGCATGGCTGAAAGAAAAAGCTACTATCACCCTCGTCCCCAAAGGTTCCCTAGAGGAAGAAACAAGCGAGGAGGAGGAAACAGAAGAAACCTTCGCATTCACCGAAGTGGAAGTGTTGGCAGCTGAGGCTGAGGAAGAATAACCGTAAGGAGTTAGCAGTCGTGTTGGGGTGTTGGGGTGTTGGGGTGTTGGGGTATTAGTTTAATTCCCCCATTCCCCCATCCCCCCATTCCCTGATAACTCAGCAATTCTAAATTTGCGCTGTAGCAAGGGTTTCAGGTTTTAGTTCACGTAATACGGGGTAAAATTCAACGGGATTAACAAGTTCATTTTACGAGTCTTCAGGCTTTTAGGCATGATAGTACACTCAGAATTGCCCCAAAAACCCCCTTTTAAATGTTCTTTAAATCCCTAAAAGGCTTGCTGTGTCTAAAACTGATAACTGATAACTGATAACTGATAACTGATAACTGATAACTGATTCCTGCCAACCGGGGGAAACTTAGGGCATAATAGATGGACAGAAGTGCTAAAGATGCTGACACATTTGCCAGTAAAAGCTCCACAGCCAAGCAAAAACCCTAAGATTGTGATAGCGGAACCGAAAAAATTATGCTCGAATCGAGATCACCTGACTACCCAATTACCAGTAATTGTCGCCCTGCTATCTACGCCAACACGGGGAGAAACTCCCTAGCTAACGTTTTACCCGTGGTAATCGAACAGTCTGGCATGGGTGAACGGGCTTTTGATATCTATTCTCGACTCCTGCGCGAGAGAATTGTTTTTCTGGGAACTCCCGTCGATGATCAGGTCGCTGATTCGATCGTCGCCCAACTCCTCTACTTGGAGGCAGAAGATCCCGAAAAAGATATCCAACTTTATATCAACTCCCCCGGTGGTTCCGTTTATGCCGGACTGGCTATCTACGACACCATGCAACAAATTCGCCCCGACGTGGCGACAATTTGTTTCGGTTTAGCCGCTAGTATGGGAGCATTCCTGCTTTGTGGTGGCGCGGCAGGTAAACGGATGTCCCTACCCAGTAGCCGGATCATGATTCACCAACCCCTCGGCGGCGCCCAAGGTCAAGCTAGTGATATCGCCATCCAAGCCAAAGAGATCCTCTATATTAAACAGAGACTCAATACCATGCTGGCTCACCACACTGGTCAACCCTACGATCGCATCGCCAACGACACCGAACGGGACTTTTTCATGTCGGCCGTCGAAGCCAAAGAATATGGGTTAATCGATCTGGTGATTTCCCGTCCCGAACTGCCCGATCCTACCGTTCCCGTTACTTCCCTGTAAATAATAAACTATGTCTAAATACGACTCCCACCTCAAGTGTTCATTTTGCGGCAAATCCCAGGAACAAGTGCGAAAATTAATCGCCGGGCCGGGGGTCTATATTTGTGACGAGTGTGTGGAACTGTGTAACGAAATTCTCGATGAGGAGTTGATGGAACCGCCCAGTCCGGTCGCCCCAGTGGAGGAACGTCCCAACAAACGGCGATCGGGCCAAAATAAAACCACTTGGGAACAAATTCCCAAACCAAGAGAGATTAAAAAATACCTCGATGACTACGTTATCGGTCAAAATGAGGCGAAAAAAGTGCTGTCTGTGGCCGTTTATAACCATTACAAACGCCTCAAAGATATCCAAACCCAAAAAGCCGGTGGCGGTAGTCCAGAAGATAGCATCGAACTGCAAAAATCCAATATTCTGTTAATTGGTCCCACAGGATCGGGAAAAACCCTTCTGGCTCAAACTCTGGCCAAAATCCTCGATGTACCTTTTGCTGTCGCCGATGCCACCACGTTAACCGAGGCCGGTTATGTGGGGGAAGATGTGGAAAATATTCTCTTGCGTCTGTTACAAGTGGCAGATTTAGACGTGGAAGAGGCGCAGCGGGGCATTATCTACATCGATGAAATCGATAAAATTGCCCGCAAGAGCGAAAATACCTCGATTACCCGGGATGTGTCCGGAGAAGGTGTTCAGCAAGCTTTACTGAAAATGTTAGAGGGAACGATCGCCAATGTTCCCCCCCAAGGCGGCCGCAAACACCCCTATCAGGATTGTATTCAGATTGACACCAGCAATATCCTGTTTATCTGCGGTGGGGCGTTTGTTGGTTTAGATAAGGTGATCGATCAGCGTCTCGGTAAAAAATCCATGGGCTTTATTCAACCGGGAGATGGCCAAGCTAGTAAGGATAAGGTAGCGGCAGGGTTATTAAAACAAATGACTCCCGATGATTTAGTCAAATTTGGCATGATTCCGGAGTTTGTCGGTCGGATTCCCGTCCTAGCGGCACTGTCACCCCTGGATGAGGAAGCTTTAATCGCTATCCTGACGCAACCCCGCAACGCTTTGGTGAAACAGTATCAAAAACTGTTGAAGATGGACAATGTACAGTTAGAGTTTAAATCTGATGCCGTCCTAGCGATCGCCCAAGAGGCCTATCGTCGCAAAACCGGGGCCCGGGCCCTACGGGGTATTGTCGAGGAATTAATGCTCGATGTCATGTACGAATTGCCCTCGCGCAAGGACGTGAAACGCTGTTTAATCACCCGCGAAATGGTGGAAAAACGTTCCACGGCAGATCTATTGGTTCATCCTTCCTCTCTACCCAGTCAAGAATCCGCTTAAGGGGAAAAATCGAGGTTAACCATGCTGAACACCGTTCCTGCGATCATCAAAGAAGGCCGGATCGAACTCCTCGAATCCGTGCCGATTCCGGAGGGTACTAGGGTTTTAGTCACCCTCATCCCAGAGGAGACAAACTCGGATTTCTGGCAAAAAGTCAGCGAAACTGCACTGGCTAAGATTTGGGATAATCTGGAAGACGACATCTATCATGAAAACTCAAATAATCGATAAAACAATCACTGTTCGCGGTGTTCCCCATTATTACGAGTGGATTCGACAGTCGGAATCTCCCCAAAAAAAGCCAGTGATGGTGTTTATTCATGGTTGGGGAGGATCGGGACGCTATTGGCGATCGACGGCTGCGGCAATTTGCGATCGCTTTGATTGTTTATTGTACGATATGCGCGGTTTTGGTCGGTCTAAATTGCCAGAAAAATCCCCCGATCTTTCCTACGATTTAGAAGAATATGCCCTTGATTTGGCCTTGTTTTTAGATAGTTTGGAAATGGAAAAAATCTATCTCAATAGTCACTCTATGGGGGCATCGGTGGCGACTTTTTTTATTACTATGTACCCCGAAAGAGTGGTCAAAGCAGTTTTGACCTGTAATGGCATTTTTGAGTATAATAAAGCGGCTTTTGCTGCCTTTCATAAATTCGGTAAGTATGTGGTACAGTTTCGTTATGATTGGTTTTTAAAAGTACCTTTTGCCGATCGATTATTTATGGCGAGATTCTTGCATCGATCGATCCCAAAATTAGAAAGAATTGCTTTTTTAGAGGATTTTTTAGCGGCAGATTACGAGGCCGCCCTAGGCACAATTTATACATCTGTGAGTAAAAAAGCAGTGGAAATTATGCCGGGTAAATTTGCTGAGATTAAGGTACCAACTCTTTTAGTATCGGGGGAAAAAGACATTATTATCCCCGCCAAAATGGGCAAAATGGCGGCGGATTTGAATAATAATATCCAGTATGTGGAGATGGCTAATACTGCTCACTTTCCCATGTTAGAAGATGCCCCTACTTATCTACAAAAATTGCAAGATTTTTTAGAAATTAATTAGAATGCCAAAAGGTCAGGAAAAACGACCCAAGGCCACACCAATCAGGATAGTAACCCCGAAAAAGAGACGATACCAGACAAAAACCCAGGTACTCTGTTTTTTGAGATAATCTAATAACCAAGCGATCGAAAGATAGGAAAATAGCGCCGAGGAAATTACCCCAATAGCCAGGGGAATTAATTCACTGGTGTTAATCTGGTCGAGAACTCCTTTAAATTCCACTAAACCGGCTAAAGTTATCGCCGGAATCCCCAACAGAAAGGAAAATCGCGCCGCTACGGCCCTTTCTAAACCCATGAATAACCCGGCAGTTAAGGTGGACCCAGAACGAGATACCCCCGGTATTAGCGCTAAAGCTTGGGCTAATCCCATTAAAACCCCGTCTTTTTGTCGCAAAGTCTCAAAACTGCGTTTATGTTTCCCGATTTTTTCGGCCGTACCTAAGAGTAAAGACATGACTATAGAGGCACAGGCGATCGCAGTCATGCTTCTCAGGGGGGAATTATCTAAATCGGGAATGAAAAGTTTCATTAACAAACCGAAGAAAACGATCGGAATTGTGCCTAGGATAATCCCCACGGCCAAACGAAAATCCTGGGAACGATAATCGGAACTAGCCACAGCTTTCACCATTCCCGTGGATATTTGCCTTAAATCCTGCCAAAAATAGGACAATACCGCCGCAATACTGCCCAATTGAATCACTGCCGTATAGGTGACACCGGGATCTCCCCAACCCAAAAAGACGGGAATCGCTTTTAGATGAGCGGTACTGCTAATCGGCAAAAATTCCGTCACTCCCTGCACGAATCCCAAAAAAATCGCCTGTAACCAGTTAATTTTTGCCAGAGGTATGGCGCTAGGGGTTGATTGGGCAATGGCGGCGGGTGTAATCGCCAAAATCACCGTTATTATCGCTAGTCCTAGCCATTTATAGCTTTTTTTCAGGAAGGGAAACATCATTTTTCAGTAAAAAAAGGGGTGGGGTGTGGGGAGAAGTGGGAATTATGAATTATCAATTATGAATTATGAATTGGGAGGTGGGGAAGTGGGGAGAAGGGAGACAGGAGACAGTATACAGGAGACAGAAGTAACTGATAACAACGGACGAATCTAAAACCTTATTTGTTCAGCTAAAAGCTTTGATGTACTTAGTTTCTAATCTTCTTTTTAGGTGGGAGAATTGCCAGATTCTTTCTTGGAGGCCCTTGCCTCTTGCCTTCAGTAACTAATTTAAGTATAAATACTTGTTGACAACTCATAGTCGTTATGAGTACACTTAATTTAGATAAACTCGAAATGAGTACGACTTAGCAATTAGGAGTTGATGATTATGTTACCAAACCGAGAAGGGAAGAGAGTTCCCGATGTCACCTTTCCCGTGCGTCAAAATAATCAATGGGTGAACATCACCAGCGAGGAATTATTCAAAGGAAAAACCGTTGTTCTTTTTGCCTTACCCGGGGCATTCACTCCCACCTGTTCCACCTCCCATTTACCCGGATATAACGAATTAGCCCCAGTTTTTCGGGAAAATGGCGTAGATACTATTGTTTGCTTGTCGGTGAATGATACCTTTGTCATGAACGAGTGGGCAAAGGACCAAGAATGTGATAATGTCGTCTTGATTCCCGACGGTAACGGCGAATTTAGCGCAGGAATGGGGATGTTAGTCGATAAAGCTGACTTAGGTTTCGGTAAACGTTCTTGGCGCTATTCGATGCTAGTCAAAGATGGTGTTATCGAGAAAATGTTCATCGAACCGGAAGAACCGGGAGATCCTTTCAAAGTCTCCGATGCGGAAACGATGTTACACTATATCAACCCAGAAGCCAAAAAACCGCCTTTAGTCTCTCTTTTCTCGAAAGTGGGCTGTCCCTACTGCCTCCGGGCTAAGAAAATGTTAGAGGAAAAAGGCCTACAATACGAAGAAATTATCCTCGGACGGGATGCCACCAGTCGTTCTCTGCGGGCCATGAGTGGCAATACCACCACCCCACAAGTCTTCATTGACGGCAAATTAATTGGCGGTTCGGAAGAGTTAGCAGCTCATTTAGGAGCATAATTAATCAGCTATTCTGTTAACTGATCAAGGAGAAAGATTATGGTAGCCACTCCAGTCAAAACCAAAACCACGGGACAATACTACGCCACCCGCATCGATTTAGCATTAGATATCCGCAAAGCTGTGGTTGAAATCCTAAGCCAAACCCTTGCCGCTAGTTTAGACCTAAAAACTCAGGTTAAACAGGCCCACTGGAATGTAAAAGGTTTAAATTTCTACCAATTGCACAACCTCTTCGACGAAATGGCCACGGAATTAGAAGGCTATGGGGACATGGTAGCAGAACGGATTACCGCTTTAGGTGGAACCGCTTTGGGAACAGCGCGCATCGCCGCCGCTAACTCGATTCTGCCGGAATATCCGGCTGATATCGTCGATGGTAGTGAACATATCGTTGCTTTAGCCGAACGTTATGCCTTATACGCCGCCCATCTTCGTTCTGCTATTGATACCACTGGCAATCAAGGGGATGCCGACACAGCAGATCTCTATACGGAAATCTCCCGGGACATCGATAAACGTCTCTGGTTCCTAGAAGCGCATCTGATTAAATCGGAAGATGTTATCGGTTAATTTATAGATAAATTTGGGGTGTGTTAACGTAGCTTAATACACCTTAAATTCTCGTAATCGGTAAACGTAGCCAATCACTTAACTGTTGTGCCAACCAATCTAATTCGGCTTCGCTAACATCTTCACTGGCAGTGATAATATATTCTCGATGGTTGGCAACGAGAACCAGAGAAGGAGGAATAATATTAACATTTTCTCCCTGCATAGTGACGGTGACATTGCGACGAATGAGACTATAAATTTCGGAACTAGCAGCATCGGCAGTTAGTTTAAATTTCAGCCCCCAGAGTTTTTGATAGAGAGAAACTTTTTTGGGGGTAATTTTTAACTCTAGTTCCCCCTGCCAAAAAGATTTCCATAACTGCCAAGATAAACTAGAGGAGATTAAATTGAGCAGAAAAATTAGGATAATTGGGATTAAAAAAGCGACCAGTTTGAGATCATAAATACCGACTATGGTTAAGAGGGTAATCGCAAAGAATAGGGATGGTAAAAACTGTCTTAACTGGGTTTTGAGATTATTGAAAAACTTTTGTTTGGTTTTACTAGCGATTTTTATTTGCAGGAGATTATCTGTTTTATAAACAGTAACTTCGCTGCCGTAGGGTTTGGTCAGATTGCCAATAGATACTAAGATCAATTGACAACTATATAAGCTGGCTAAAGCTTCTGTCACCGAACGAAAATGAGAGTCTGGGGGGGAGTTTGATAATCTTTTTAACCAATAGATGAAAAAAGCGCTTAGATTAGTTTTTTGTTCAAAGTTTTCGGGTATGTAACGATGCTTAATCCCCGTGGCTAAACTAATCAAACTTTTACCTATATCCTGTAAGTCCGTGGTGGGAGAATCGGAATCAAAGGCAAAATCAACTAGATAAAAACGATGGGACTGGGTATCAAAGAGGATATTACTAAGTTTAATATTGCCGTGGTTAATGGGGACATCCTGCTGATGGAGATAGGAGAGAATCTCCAAAAGATATTTGGCAATTTGTTTGAGATCTTGTTCTGCTAACAAATAACTGGAGTTAAGATAGTTTTCTAAAGGCTGCGCTGATAAATAAGGTCGGACAATAGCGATGATTTGTTCTTGGGATGAATCTATCTCAAAGCTATCGAGGTATTTGGGGAGAGATGGGTGGGAGAGTTGTCGCAATAGGGCAATTTTACTGGTTATTTCTCCGATAAACTGACTCCCTTGTCCCCTAGGAACAGAAATAAGTTTAATGATAACTAACTGGGTGGTGTGTCTGTCCCTAGCTAAGATAGTTTTTTTTCCCAGTAACTGTTGGACTTGATAACGACTATGGAGAACTCGATCGAGCATGGGGGAGAATGGAGTAAGTAGTATCTCTAGGATAGCTCACTCTGGAAACTCTAGCCGCTATCTTTAGCATCCTTTTAATATTTTAACAATTGATTAAAAATTGCAACTTTACCTAGAAAGAACTGCTAGGGCAGTCCTATTTGAGTTATTTTAATTATCTATTCGCCAAGGCTGCCAGCAAGGGGAGAGCAAAAGGGAACGGTGAGCATTTCTAAGACTGCCATGACTTTTTATTGTTAGGAATCCTAACGGATTGCTGAACATATTACTGTCTTAACCATGTTTTCAGTTTTAGCGAACAATCACGCCTAATTGTAGCATTTTTATCGATTTTTGTCAAGATATATTTGACATTTTTTATCTTATTTATTTGCCAGGATTTATTAGAAAAAGGGTTTCTTTTAGAAACCCTTTTTCTGCCTTTCAACTAATCCTATTTGACCTAATAGGTAAGGTCCTTCGAGTCTATCCAAGGAGATTGTTACAAAAAGGATGCCGCGTTTCCAACTAATCCTATTTGACCTAATAGGTAAGGGGTGTCCAATTTGGACGCTATTTGGCAGGAAAACTTCTATGGGTTTCCAACTAATCCTATTTGACCTAATAGGTAAGGTTGTTTTTTTCTTACGAGGCGAGCCTTCGCTAGTAAAATGTTGTTTCCAACTAATCCTATTTGACCTAATAGGTAAGGTGGTTTTTCACATACTACTACCAAATCACTTTGGTGTTTCCAACTAATCCTATTTGACCTAATAGGTAAGGTTTTAGCTGATAGAGTTGAAAATGGCGAAATTATCGGGTTTCCAACTAATCCTATTTGACCTAATAGGTAAGGTTGTAATCCATGTTCACCTATCATGGGATGCTTCTTCGTTTCCAACTAATCCTATTTGACCTAATAGGTAAGGAGCATATTTTTGGTCGGGCTGTGGACATCAAACCAGCAAGTTTCCAACTAATCCTATTTGACCTAATAGGTAAGGCCGTGCCGCCATCGAAATCCAAACAGCTATCCAGCTGTTTCCAACTAATCCTATTTGACCTAATAGGTAAGGAGCGTTTTATTCGCTAGGTGTCATAAGCGCGCTATTGCTGTTTCCAACTAATCCTATTTGACCTAATAGGTAAGGCAGCCATCATTGGGGTAACGTACAAAGTCGCTATGTTTCCAACTAATCCTATTTGACCTAATAGGTAAGGTTGAACTGATTCGAACGGGGATGTCTCCTAACGAGGTTTCCAACTAATCCTATTTGACCTAATAGGTAAGGAGTACCCCTTGGAAAGTCTCATCGAGAGGGGAAGACAGACCCCCAAATCGACGCACCTGCAAAAAGAGGGTTAAAAAGTGGTACTGGGGGGGGTAAAAGTCCCGATACCAAAGGGTAGAACCCTGACTGGGAGAGCAATCGACGCACCTCAACCAGAGAATCGGGGTTTTAGGTCGGGGAGGGGGTGCATCGATTTTCAGTCAAGAGTTAGGGGACAAGCTAGATGATGTAGAGATTTGGGGGTGGTTGAGGAGGAGAACCTCCCATCACCAATAATCTAGAGACAGCTTCTTCGGAAATCCCATAGAAGCGCACATCATCCTCTTGAGAATTGACCCTTTCTACTACTTTAGCGTACAGTTTCCGCCTCTCGATGTGTAATTAATTTTGCTTAAGTAATTATCTGTAATTAAGTAGCTGGTTATAATTAAATTAAAAATGGATTTTAGGTTCGATCCCCCCTGCCCCCCTTGATAAGGGGGGTGCCGATAGGCGGGGGGATCTGACAATTTTTAACGCCTACCTACTTAATTGTCTAGCTACTGATTAAGGAGGGTAGCGGGGGTGGGAGTTTTTTTTAAGGATTTTTTAACCCCCAAAATCCCCCGATTCTGGCGAGCAATCAGTATCATGGATAACAACAACAAGCTTTAGGTCTAATCCGATAAAAATCATGACCTACCTATCTCCTAAATTATTCACTTTTGAAGACTTTTTAAACCAGTATGGAGATGACCCACGCTATCAATTAATTGACGGGGAGTTGCGAGACTTGGAACCCACTGGACCTCAGGAATCCGTAGCGGGAAAAATCGCAGGAAGACTGTGGGGAGAAATCTTGCGATTACATCTACCCTGGACAATTCCTAAAAACTGTTTGCTCCGTCCAGAATCGGGTCAAGCTACTGCTTTACGTCCCGATGTCATCATTTTAGATGAAGTGGACTTTAGCACCGAACCTCTCTGGGAAAAACAACCAATTTTAACTAGCTCCCCAGCAATTAAATTAGTGGTAGAAGTGGTTAGTAGTAATTGGCAAGATGATTATGCACGCAAAGTTGAAGAATACTCATCTTTAGGTATTGCTGAATATTGGATTGTCGATTTTCGTGGATTGGGTGGCATCTCTTTTATCGGTAAACCCAAACAGCCTACTTTGACTATTTATCAGCTAGAAGGTGATGAATATCAACAAAAATTATATCGTCTTTATGAGCGCATTAGTTCGGCAGTTTTTCCCGAATTGTCTCTGTGTCTTCTCGATATTATGCCCTAAATCTCTAGTAAAATTATGCTGAAATCTCTTAAAAATGTCCTGGGTAATCTGCGTCAATATCCCTATAATATTATCTTTAATCCCCTCACCAATGCAGCATTAGCCATCGCCGCTATTTTAGCACTAATTGCCGATCAATTTGGCCAGGGATATTATCTAATTTTTCTGATTACTTTGGCTCTAGTTATCATCGGTATCTGGCTAGAATCTCAGAAATACGACCTCTATAAACATCAGGCGATTCCTCTACCGATAGTGATTAATATTGCTAATCCTGCCGATAGTAATAAGGCTCTGCAATCGCTTTTTAATATCATCGAAACAGAAAATAAATACAAAGATCATCAAAATAATCTTGACCAGTATCTCAATATTAGCGAAACAGATTTAATTTTTAACTACTCCTGTGATATTTATGATCAAGAAATGCTGAGAGCTTTTCTGCAAATACTACGCTATAATCTAGAGAAACTTAAGAAAAAAACTCCCCAAAATACTATTATTTATCTTGCCTATATCGGTCCGATTAGCGTCGCTATTATGGTCGGCACTATTCTCGCTACCGAAGGAGTAAAAATCTTTCAATATAATAAATCTTCTGATAGTTATTATCCTGTGGTGGAAATTAGCGATCGCAAACTTAAAGAAGATATTAAGGAATACGAAAAATTTGAGCGTGTTGTCACCGAAAAAGGTCAAGATAGAGTAACTATAGCCATCGATGTTTCTTCCCATAAAATTAATCTTAATGATCAGAGTATTGAAAACTACGGCGATTTAATTTATCTGAAAAGTAAAGGCAGTGGTACAATTGAAAAAAATGAAGATTGGCTACAATATTCTAGAGAAATTTTTAAAACTATCAATATCGCTCAACAAAAAAACTATCAAGAGATTAAGCTAGTTTATTCCATGCCTATAACTTTGGGAATACTTGTCGGAATGGCCGTTCAACAATACTGGCCAATTCTCCTAACTCAATACGAAAATTCTACCTACAGAAATCTTATTAATCTTCAGGAATTTAAACTTTATCGAGGACAATAAAGATCAAATGAACTATACTGTAATTACCTTTGCTCCTGTGCAAGGATTCATCGAAAAATCGCGTAAACTAAGGGACTTATACGGTGGTTCTTTTTTATTATCCTATCTTGCCGATGCTATCTGTCAGGCAGCGGATAAATATCCTGAATGTAGCCTTATTTCTCCCGCTTTAATTGACGTTAAAAGAGGAACTCCCAACCAAATCTTAATCGCGGGTAATTTTCCCAAAAAAGAGGCCGAACAAGTCTTCAATGACGCATGGCAAAAAGTGGTTAATAAGTGTCGGGTTTGGATTGAACAAAATTTACCACAATACAATTATACTTGGCGACGAGAATGGAACCTATGGATTAATCATACTTGGGAATTCTTCTGGGCGCAAGAGGACTCGATCGATTGTGCGTTTAAAAGTCTGCAACAGAAAAAATATCAACGAGATTGGACGGGAATTAATTGGCAAGGAGAAAGTTCTAGCTTATCGGGTTCCGATGCCATTGTTTGGTATGGAATGACGGATCAAACCCATCCTTTATATTCTAGTATTTCCCAACAAAATAAGCAAATCACCGAATTTTATCAGCAATTAAGTCAAAAACTTTCTAATGCTATCCTCGATGAAACCGAACGTCTTAGCATTCCCGAATTAGTCAAAAGAATGATTACATTATATGATATTGGCAAGCCTTTAAACCTAGAACTTCCTAAAAAATTTGTGGAACTAAATCGCTACGAGGAAAAATCCTATACAGGATGGTTTCAAGGGGACGGTGACGGGATGGGAAATTACCTAAAAAATCTGTCCATATCCTCAAGAAAAGAATTTAGTCAAAGAATGCGACAATGGGGAGAAGAACTAGAAAATTATCTTAACTTTGGTCGCATTATTTATGCGGGAGGAGATGACTTTCTAGGGGTTTTGTTTTCACAAAAATCAGAACTAAAATTAACCCTACAAGATTGTCTATATTGGTTTGATCAATTTCATCGGGAAATCTGGCCAAAACACGGTTATTCTCAGGATATAACTGTTAGCGTCGGTTTTGTTTGGGCAGCTTCAGGAGTTCCTCAGCGTGACATATTGCAACAATGTCGAGAAGCAGAAAAATCCGCTAAAAATCAAGGTAAAAATCGTCTCGCGGTGCGAATTCTTTTTAACAGTGGTAACTATTTAGAGTGGGTTTGTCCCTGGGAAAACTTAAAAGATATCCTCGATAGTTATTGCGATCGCAGTGAAGGAAAAAACTGGACACATTTCTATAATGATATAGCAACTTTAGAAAATCGCCGCGCTTTTACCGATGATAATCACGATATTGCCAATGCAGTTTTTAACCTTTATTTTAATCAAAATATACCCATCGATACCACCTCTCACCAAGATAAAAATAACTGGGTAATTAACCTCTCAAAAGTGGCCAATCATCTCACCTAAACATAGAAAAATGCTGCAATATCTGATCATAATTAAACCTTTGGGATTTCTCTACGGTAGCGCCGGTCCGTTTCTGTCTCCAGAAAATCTAGTTGGACGTTCAGGAAATCGTTTTCCCCCCACTGCTGCCACAGTTTCGGGACTATTTGCTCACAGCAATCCCACCAATATTCGCGATTTACAAATTGCCGGCCCTTTTTGGACAAACAGTGAACAACCAGATAACTTTTTTGTCCCCACTCCCTTTATTTATCTGGCTAAAAAACCCCTCGCAAATTATTTTCAAGACCAAGAAAATAACGACAATGGAAAAATTCAACACACCTTAACATGGCAAGAAAAATGGCAAGAGAAAGACAGTAAACAAATTGAGGGAAAATTCGATCGAGATAGTTGGATTCCTATCAACCAATGGTATAATCCTCAAAAAGCCTATGGTTCTCCGTGGCAATATCATCCCCATCTCCATCCGCGTTTATTAGAGGAGCAAAGAAAGGTAAAAACTGGAGAATTATTCCTCGAAAATGCCGTCCAGTTACATCCAGATGCTTGTCTAGTTTATTTAGCTAATCAACCCCTAGAAAATGGCTGGTATCGCTTTGGTGGGGAATCCCATCTAGTGGAAGTTAAATCACTTGAACTAAGCAGCCATCTCCAAACTTTATTTAATCAAGATGTCGGTCAATATTTTGCCCTCATTACTGCCGCAATCTGGGGAACAAATCGCCTATCAACTCGCAATCCCAGTGATTGGCAATTAGAAACCCTCAACACCGAAAGACCAATAACCTATCGTTATCGATTCGGAGGAAAAGATAAAGTTAAGCGCTTATCTAGGGGACGTTATGCAGTTCCCGCAGGAACAGTTTATCGCTTAAAAAACCCCTTACCATCTTGGCAAAATTGGCAGGAATCTTGGTTCCCCAGCGAAGGGGTTTCTCTCAAACGTTGGGGCTGCGGATTAGCCTTACCCTTAGAAAATATTGCCAAATAAAGCCTATAATTATTGAGTAGGGTAAATGAGACAAGCATAAGTGATAGCTATGGCAAAACTAAAAACTATATTTCCCCGAAAAGCTTTATTAGATTATTGAAAAAGTGGTAATAATCAAGGCTCAAAAATTAGCAAAAATAAAATGCTGCGTATGTTTTTAGATTTTTTGGTAGAAGATGCCTTTAAAAACCCTTCTTCTCTCACTCCTTACACAGAGGAAATGGCTAAAGAAATCGATGAATTATTAAAGGGTGTTGCAATTGATTAGGAATAAACCTATAAGTAGGTAGGCACAATTATTTGTAGGATGGGTTAGCGGTAGCGTAACCCATGCGGGCGTTGGGTTTCATGCTTCAACCCAACCTACGTTCATTTTATATTTAATTCCACCCACCTACTTAGCTTTGTGCTGTCCTAATAGCCTAAATACCACGATAAAATATTAACAAAATCTTAGAAAATCCTGACATTAATATTAACCTAGTTTAGAATAATCCCCAAGCATCTAAAATACTCACTTTTACCAAAAAATGTATCACAAAAGTTATGGCATACTTGAAACCTTAGCACCCCTTCATGTGGGAGCAACCGCAGGAGAAGAAACGGGTAATCTTAACCTCATTTTTCGTGACCAATTTACCCAAACAGCAATTATCCCCGGTAGTTCTATTCGCGGCCGTTTTCGTGCCGATATGAACAATATAGATGAAAAACGTACATGGTACGGACACGAAACAATCCCAGGACAAGAAGACGGAGGAACCACCGAAGCAAAAGTTAAATTTGAATATGCTTCCCTCGTTTGGTTGCCGGTATTTTGTCCCGGACAGCCGATAGTTTGGGTCACTTCTCCCCTATTATTAAAACGCTACAAACAAATCACGGGAATCTCTGCAAAAGTACCCAATCCCTATACTGCTTCCCCTAGTTTACAAGCGCGAGTAGTGCAGGGAGTTAACCGCAATAGCAAAGTTTTATTTTTTAACTTAGGATTTCTCGAAATTGAACACTTAGAGGAGCTTTCTTCGTGGATTCCCCCGCAAGCGGATTTAAAAGCTTCTCAATTAGTCGTCGTTGATGATAACGATATATCCATGCTGCACGATATGGCACTCTACCGACAAAGCCGGGTTAAACTACTAGAAGGTCAGAAAAAAGTGGATACAGAAAAAGGAGCTTTTTTCAATGTGGAAGCTTTACCCGTGGGTAGTATTTTAGTTTTTCCCATTGCTTGCAAAGAAACAGGATGGCAACCTTTTGGAGAATCGGTAAACCAAAAAGAATTATATTTCGGAGGATTAGAATCCATCGGTTTTGGTCGTTGCCAAGTTACTATTTTAAACTACGCTAATCAATAATTACATTTTATCTAATATTATGGCTTGGAAAGAATACAATCTCGATCGCATTGCTCAGAAATTAGTTCTCGCTGCCAAACTACGAGACCGAGATTCTCTCAATCAATCTTTTAAAATGCGTGAATCCGTTTCCTATGGACTAGAAAGATTCTGGGGTGAACATCTGCGCTTACAATCCAAGGAAACCAATAAGGCAAAATACTGGAAAGAAACTTGGGATAAATTAGTCGAAACCATGGCAGAAGCGGGGATTCCTATCCCTAACGATACCGTACAGGTAAATGATACCGAATCTGTTCAAGCAATGGCAGAAAAACTCTGGGAATTAAAGCTAGAAGACCAGAGAATTACCCTCGCTGTTTTAACGCAACTATGCGATTGTTTAGTTTGGTGGACTCAAAGATATAAAGGAACAAAGGAGCGATAAATTATATGGTTAATATTCCCGATATTGGTGACAAAATCCCCTTGATGTTTCGCGCACAAAGCAAAGGGCGATCGCAATTACAATATATTGACTCTAAAAAAGATGAAAATGATAGCCAAAAATGGGTAAAGGAATGGATAGAACGAGTCGATGAAAATCCTCCCCAATTTGGTCAGGAAGTAAAAACCAAAGAATATCAAATATCGTGGCGATTCGTCACTAATGGGGGACAAGATGAAGGAATAATTCGGCCTGTAATGGGTGCTTATGGCATACCATTTTATCCCGGTTCCAGCATGAAAGGAGCCTTTTGTCAAGCTTGCACCCCCGAACAAAAACAACGTTATCACCTCGAAAAAGATAGCGATAACCCTAGTCTTTTGCGCTTCCATGGCGGTTATCCCGTTAATGATTGGACGGAAAATCTTTTAGATATTGTTCACCCGCAACAGGGATGGCAAGTAAAAACCCCAAACACTCGACAAAAACCCAGTGGAGAAAGTGGTTTTGCTTTAATTTCTCTCTATCAACCTACCCTAAAATTTGGCATTTCTACCTCAATAGAACAACCCGATTGGGAGGAGATTTGGACTATCTGGGAAAGAGCTTTAGAATCTGGTCTAGGATGCCGTGTTAGTAGCGGTTACGGCTTACCAAAAGACATTAAACCTTCAAAAGAACCTTTATATAAATGTTTTCTGAAAGGCCAAGGAATGGCTCCTAAAAGCCTCGATGGTGCAAGGGAATTTCGACCCAATATTTTTCGAGGAGCAATTCGCGGTCATGCCTTGCGTATTTTTGGCGGTTTAACTGATGCTAAAAATGCCGAAAAGTTAG
This sequence comes from Microcystis sp. BLCC-F209, assembly GCF_041928595.1. Taxonomy (NCBI): domain Bacteria; kingdom Bacillati; phylum Cyanobacteriota; class Cyanophyceae; order Chroococcales; family Microcystaceae; genus Microcystis; species Microcystis sp. BLCC-F209. The sequence goes on along the minus strand of NZ_JBHFLL010000189.1, from coordinate 6,944 downwards.
TTAATCAGCTATTTGGAGGAATTGACGGAGAAGCAACCCAAGGTTTACTAGCGGTCGATTTTTGTGTCAAATCTCTAGAGTTAGGAACCTTTGCCAAGGGTTACAACGAACCCACCTACACAGTAACAGGAGAATTACGCTGGATTCTCACCCAATCCCAATCTCTCCCCGAAAACCAGCAAGAATGCTTAAAAAAATTAATTTGTTTTCTCACTCGTTTTGCCATGTTATTAGGAGGATTTGGTAAATCATGGCGACGAGCAGATCATAGTATTTTCTATGAGGATTATTATCCCAATAAACCCTTAATTGGCTGTCATTGGCAATGGGGGGATAAAAGTTCTTTAATCAACGATAATAAAGTCAGAGATTTAACTCATGTTCATCCCTTTATCAAAGATGTTCGCACTATTGCTAAACAATGGATGTCCTTACAAAAATATATCCCTATAACTCCCGATAATAGTGCTAAATGGCGAGAAAGTTGGCATCCTAAAAATGTCGAAGTTTGGGGAAGAATTGCCGAAGATAAATATGATTCCCTAGCCATAAAATGGCTTCACAAAGCCTATCAAAAACTGGATAATTTAAGTATCTATAAAACCTCGGTGACAGGAATAGTAACAAAAAATATCAATCAAGTTGGTCGTCTTTGGCATCGAATGTATCCCAAAAATAATCATCAATACCTAGAATTATTAACAATTTTTCCTGATGACTCTGATGATTGTGCTTATTTTCTAGGTTTTCTAGACGAGAATAATGGTCAAGAGGGAAAATTTCAAAAAATTTGGCCGAAATAATCCCGTTTATAGTTAAGCACCTAAGCAAAATTAATTACACATTAGGATTAGTTGGAAACTAAAAAAGTAGGGCTAATTCATGAATTAGCCCTACCCTTATCCCTTACCTATTAGGTCAAATAGGATTAGTTGGAAAGCAGAAAAAGGGTTTTTAAAAGAAACCCTTTTTCTAATAAATTGTGTCAAATATATCTTGACAAAAATCGATAAAAATGCTATGACCCAACGGCAATCTTCGCTTTATTGCATGAGTAGAAAACGGGTTTCTTCGAGAAACCCGTTTTTTGCGATCGCTGGTCAAGAAAAAACCCGATAATTCAACCTATTCCCTCGGATCAAAATCCGGCAGCGTCCCCAACTTGCGAATGGTCACTTTAACATCCATAGACAAAAAGTCATCGGCATCACCAAACCAAGAACCGGAAAGAGGTATGATTTGACCGGGATGACGAGCGATCGCCACTCGAATTAAATCAAAGCCGGCGGTAATTTGATTAGTCGGATCATAATTACGCCAACCGGCCCCGGGTAGATAAACCTGTAACCAAGCATGGGTAGCGCCAGAGCCAGTCATCCCCACTTCACCACCGTCGAGGGCAGCATCGTAGAGATAGCCACTGACAAAACGACAGGCTAAACCCAATCTTCGCAAAGCTTCGATCATCAACCAAGCATAATCGCGACAAGTTCCCGACTTTAGCCGCAGGGTTTCTCCGGGGGATTGAGTTCCTTCACTCTCCCTGGATTGGTAGGTAAAATTATCTTTGATAGCCGCCATCATTCTTGCCATGACATCGAGGGTATCATCTTGGTCCCCCGCTACAAAACTTTTGGCCCAAGCTGCCAAGCTGCCGTCGGCATCCTCAGCGTGGGGACGCATAAACACCACTAGATCTAACCATTCATCGGGGGTGTACTGGATGGGAATTTCGATCGCCCGTTGAGCGAGGGGAAAATCAGCGATCGCTTTTAAGCCAAAATGTTCCGCCCGTAATCGACAGGTAACGATTAATTCTGACGCTGGTTCAGCAAATTCAAGCTCTACCACGTTGTTAGATAGAGTATCCATAGTCCAGCGCGTTTTGGCGGCAATATTCGCTTCTACAGAATAACTGATAATTCTTTCACCGTGACCGGCACTAGGCAAAAAAATCGCCCGATGTTCCCCAAAAGTTACCGGTTTACGATAATGATAGGTGGTGATGTGTTCCAAGTCGTAGATGACACTCATCCTGATTATCCTTAATAAAGTAGCTGGTTATAATTGAAGATAAATCCCCCCTTGATCCCCCCTTGATCCCCCCTTGATCCCCCCTTAATCCCCCCTTGATAAGGGGGGTATCTGACAATTTTTAACACCCACCTACTTAATCACTGATAACTGATAACTGAAATGACCTCTGACCCGTCTCTCGATCGAGCTTGGAATACCGAAGACCTAGAACAAGCGCTTCGAGGTGTCGGCACTATTCAAGAAGAACTCAACTATAATCAGGCACGCAATTCTCTGAGCAAACTTGTTGAGCGTCTGGATCTTACCTCGATCGAGAAAATTGGTCTAGAAGCGGAGATCGATCGCCTGGTGGCCCTGCTAGAAAAACTCGATCGATCCCTGATTCAAATTGCCGCTTTTGGCCTGGTGGGCCGGGGAAAATCCTCGATTTTAAATGCTCTGGTCGGTCAAGAAATCTTTACGACCGGTCCCCTACACGGAGTTACCCGCACCATTAAAGGGGTAAATTGGCAGTTAAGCAGCGATGATACCTTCCCCAATCTAGCGCGTCTGACCCTGAACGGCCAGGGTAATGCTCAGGTGCAATTGCTTGATACTCCCGGTATTGATGAGGTAGATGGGCAAACGAGGGAAATTCTCGCCTGTCAGGTGGCGCAGCAGGTGGATTTAATCCTTTTTATCATCTCTGGTGATATGACCAAAGTGGAATTTTCCGCCTTGGCCAAGTTACGCGAAGCGGGAAAACCGATGATTTTGGTCTTTAATAAAATCGATCAGTATCCGGAAGTCGATCGCCTCGCTATCTATGAGAAAATCGCCTCAGAACGGGTGAAAGAATTACTCTCCCCCGATGAGATTGTTATGGTGGCAGCCTCTCCCCTCTTGGCGGAGACCGTCAAGGGGCAGGATGGGCGGCTAAAAACGCAACGATTTCGCGGAAAACCCCAGATAGAAGCTCTGAAACTCAAAATTTTGGAAATTCTAGAGCGAGAGGGTAAATCGCTCGTAGCACTCAATTCTATGCTGTATGCGGACGAGGTAAACGAGCAAATTGTCGCCCGCAAAATGGCTATCCGCGATCGCGGGGCTAATCAATTGATTCAAAAAGCAGTGATGATCAAAGCATCGGCGATCGCTCTCAATCCAGTGACGGTGTTGGATCTGTTTACGGGAGCAGTTATCGATCTGGCCATGATTCTCGCTCTTTCTCGCTTATACGGCATCGATTTAACTCGTCAGGGGGCGATCGCTCTTTTACAAAAAATTGCCCTCAATATGGGGGGTATTAGTGCCAGCGAATTTTTAGCGGTTTTGGGCTTAAGTTCCCTCAAAGGACTGCTCGGTCTCTCGATTCCTGCCACTGGCGGCATTTCTCTCCTTCCCTATACTTCGATCGCCCTGACTCAAGCGGGAGTTGCCGGTGTATCCTGTTACGCGATCGGCCAAGTGACGAAAACCTATCTCGCTAATGGGGCCACCTGGGGACCCGATGGCCCGAAGGCAGTGGTAGCCAGTATTCTCGATTCCCTCGATGAAACCTCGATTCTCAACCGGATTAAGCGGGAATTAGGCTCAAAATTGGCGGGTGGGGGACTTTTCAGTGTTGCCAAAGGCACGGCGTAGCCGTCCAGTAAACAGTAATCAGTAATCAGTGAACTGAAGGCAAGAGGCAAGAGGCTCCCAGAAAGAATCTGGCAATTCTCCTACCTAAAAAGAAGGCTAGAAACTGAGTAGATTAAAGCTTTTAGCTTAACAAATTTGGTATTAGATTCAGCCCTTGTGAACTGAAAATTCAAATCTGACCACTGATCACTGATAACTGATCACTGATAACTGATCACTGACTAGATCAATCCAAGAAATGCTTACTATGGACGACCGCCGCTATAATAACTACCGCCCCTTGAATTTGATAGATCAGACGGTAGGCATAGGCAGACTTTTCTCGGATGGTATCATCGCTAAATTCGGCGCATTTTTTCGCTTCTAGGGGACAATTTTCTAAAGAATAGCTTATATCAAGAATTCGACGCACGACGGCCGCCGCGTAGGACGGGGAATCTCGACTGATATAAGATGCGATCGCATCCACGTCTTCAATTGCTTTGGGCGACCAGACAAGGCGATAATTCACTCGATCAGCCATTTGTTTAAAAGACCCTCAACTTCTTCTTGGGGGATTGTATTCTCCAGAGAGGCAGCGTTCAAACTTTGACGCACCTTCTCCAGAACGTATAAATGATACTGAATATCTTCAATTGAACAATCATCGGGTAATTGATTCAAGAGGGATTCCACTTTTTGTCTAATGCTATTCATACAAGTTTGACCGAAGTTTTTAAGGAAAAGTATAAATTTAAATTATCTATCAACTATCATCTATGGCAGTTATCTTAATAGTGAGGTACGAAGTATCTGGTTTTAGGGAACAGGGAACGGTTAACAGGAGCTGGTCGCCAAGAGATAATGCCAAATTTCTTTATACTTCATCTTTAAGAGAAACGCTATATCATAGATAGAAAACTAATAGTTACGCATCCTATCTTATGCCATAGTCCCCAGAAAAGCGAGAAAAAGTTAAGAATAGATAAGCTGATTATCTAGCTTTTGTAACATTGGGGCGGGTATTCTGTTAAGAATGCTTAATAATTCCCCTATCTGCCCAATCCCCGCGACTTCTAGGCATTATTGACCAATAACCATCTAGCGGCCACAAGACACCCCCCCAATCGCAGCAATTTTTTGTTACATTAGTTTACAGTTCCCTCAACGCCCCAGTGGGTTATTAATTTTAATGTCTTCTTCGGTTCCTTCGTCGGATTTTGTACCCTTAATCGGTCAAGAAACAGAAATCTTTAACTGGGCAAAATCCCATTATCGTAACCATACCTTTGCCAAAGATGAAAAAGTAGCCACGCGCCCCGGACTGTTATACTTTGTCGAATCTGGGGCGATTCGTATTGTTGGTAAGGCACAAGTTAACGTTATCGACCAAAAATCCGCCCGTCAACCACCTATTGCCGATAGTGAGGAAGTATTTCTCGGTTTTGTGGGTGCAGGTCAACCTTTTGAGATTGTTTCTCAATTTCCCTTTCAATTACAAGCCCAAGCTCATCTAGACGGAACCGAGTTAGTCTGGTTATACTGGGAAGACCTACAACAATGGCCGCAATTGCGATCGGCTGTTATGGAAACTTTTCGCCATCAATACCAGCGTAAGTTATTTTGGTTGAGTATTCTCGGTCAAAAACGCTCCCTCGATCGATTAATGGGGTTCTTGGTTCTATTATTGGAAGAATACGGTCAACCCTGTGGGGAAGGCTATTATCTCCCCTATCCCCTAACTCACGCTCAAATTGCCAGCGCCATCGGCACTACCAGAGTAACAGTAACAAGATTAATCGGTAAATTGCGACAACAAAATTCGATCTTTTTTAAGCAGGATAATCTTATCGGATTGCCCAGTTTATTTTTGAGTCAGAATTAATTTTTCTGCGGTGTTGCTGACTCAAGCTATGAATGCCAACTGTGCATCCTATCCAAAAGTTAGTTTGGCTCCAGGTTTTAAAAACCCCACACAAGAAGATTCCTATCACAAATCAGCAACCCCAGAAATCTATTATGACCGCACAAACCCCACCATTGATCTTCATGCTCTACGAGGAAGATTTTGTTCTCTGGACAGAAAAAACCGCCGAACTTTTAAAGCGAAAAGAGTTTGACAGAGTGGACTGGGAAAATCTGATCGAGGAAGTGGAGTGCATGGGGAGAAGCGAGCGCGAAGCTGTCGAAAGTTTATTAACTCAACTATTAATCCATCTTTTAAAACTGAGTTATTGGACAACGGAAAGAGAACGAAATGCGCGTCATTGGCTGGGAGAGATAGCCACTTTTCGAGTGCAACTGAAAAAAAAGATCAAAACCCAAACGCTAAAAAATCATGCCATTAATTCCTTTGGGGAGGCCTATTCAGACGCAAGACAAACCCTAATTGATGGGAGAATTGTCGATAAAAATATAATTCCCCTAGAGTCTATATTCACTCTCGAACAAGTATTAGACGGGGATTGGTTCCCCATCGATATCGCACCTTTTCTTACGGAAATTTGAGAGCCACTGATAGTTAGTTCGAGGTTATCTCAAAATAATCTGGAGGACGACCTTTTCCCTCATGTCTGATGTTTATCTAATTGGTGGCCCCAATGGTTCCGGGAAAACCACCGTCGCTAAAAAAATTTTACCCAACTTTTTAGGCGTTATCGAGTACGTTAACGCCGATGAAATTGCCGCCGGACTCTCACCTTTTAATCCTGAGTCGGTTGCTATCCAAGCAGGACGGTTGATGTTAGAAAGGTTGGTAACGCTGAAGTGCCAAGTAATAGATTTTGCCTTTGAAAGCACCCTGGCATCCCGACATTTTGCCCGTTTTTTGAGAGACTGTCGCAGTTCTGGCTATAGGCTCAATCTTATTTATTTTTGGCTACAAAGTCCAGAATTAGCTTTAGAGAGAGTTCACAGAAGGGTAGCCAGTGGCGGTCATAATATTCCTGAAGATGTGGTTCGTCGTCGTTATGAGCGGGGACGTATTAACCTCATGCAGTTGTATTTACCTTTGTGCGATACTTGGATTATCTATAATAATTCTGGGGATGAACCGCACTTAGTTGCTGCGTTAGGATTTAATCAACCTCCTATTATTTATAACCCAGACACCTTCCGAATCAGAAATGTTGAATCTCGTAACAAAACTTTACATTTAAGAACAGGACAACCCCAGAACGCCATTTTTCAGATTGAATAGACAATTTTCCTAAACCAGTGTACATAGCTGATATGTTGACACATAAAACTCTGTAAATAGCGCAATTTATCTAATAAGCTTTTGCCAAATACTTCTTCAATATCTA
>NZ_JBHFLL010000188.1:0-16989 GCF_041928595.1 Microcystis sp. BLCC-F209 | reverse complement strand
GATTATTTTACTTATGATACTTGACAAATTTTTGAACCTAGAAGGAACCTGTATTCAAGGCTATCGACACCTAGAAAATATCGGTATAGTTTTCCGAATCGAATCGAAAAATAAAAAAGCGTCCTGTCCTTGTTGTGGGTTAGAGAGCGATAAGCTCCACCAAAATCATCGACATTTAGTCAAAGATTTACCGCTCTCAGACCAACCAGTGTAACTACAAGTTAATCGTCGTCAATTTAAGTGCAATAACTGTCAGAAACCCTTTAGCGAAGAGTTAGATTTTGTCGCCAATAAACGAACCTATACGAAAAGACTAGCCGAGAATATACTCAAACAATTAAAAGAAGGAGATATTTTAAATATTAGCCGAAGAAATGACGTAACAGAAGAAAAGATTCAAAGAATGCTAAAGGACATCGCCGAACAAATTACAGAGCCAGATTTATCGGAATTAAAAAGACTAGGAAGTGATGAAATCGCTCTAGTCAAAGGACAAAAAAATTACTGTGCAGTTTTAGTAAATTTAGATACGGGAAAACTAATAGCTATTCTAGAGAAGCGAACACAAGAGGAGTTGAGGAAAACGCTTACAGGCTGGGTAAAAGAGGTGTTAGAGCAAATTGAAGAAGTCAGCATAGATCTTTGGTTGTCTTATAAAAATCTGGTGAAAGAATTGATGCCTTCGGCCGAGGTAGTCGCTGATAGATTCCATGTAATAAAACAAATTAATCAAGAGTTAGACGAACAGAGAAGAGACGTTCGGCGATGCTCAGTCGAGCCGCGGAAAAAAGAGCCGTAGAAGCGCGGAAAAATAAAAAACAGAAAGCAGGAAAAGAAGCCAAGCTAGAAGTTTTAAAGCGAAGTAAATATAGCCTGTTAAAAAATGAAGAAGATTTAACGGAACCCCAAAAAATTAAACTAGAAGCTATCAAAGAAAATTGGCCAAATTTGAAAAAGATGCAGGAAGTAAAGGAAGAATTCAGAAAGATTTATGAAACCTCAGAGAATCCGACAGAAGGACTGCTATCTATCTCGGAATGGTTGGCAAAATCCTCCAGTGTTTTTACCAAGAGTTGTCAAACAATCCGAAACTGGTTTGGAGAAATCATTAGTTATTTCGAGCGAAGAACAACGAATGGGGTAGTCGAGGGAATCAACAATAAACTTAAACTAATAAAACGGCGAGGCTATGGCTTTAGAAACTTTCGGAATTTTTGGGTTAGAAGTATGTTATCTTGGCATCTTGTCTGTTGATTTAGCATAAATAGTAACGAAGAGCCTACAACAAATCTATAGCTCTATTATCGCCTACCTAATTTTACAATTAATTGATATTGCGGAAGATTTTGAAAAAAGCTTATTAGATAAACTTCGCTATTTACAGAGTTTTATATGTCAACATATCAGCTATGTACACTGGTTTAGGAAAATTGTCTATTCAATTTGAAAAATGGCGTTTTGGGGTTGTTATGTTCTTAAATGTAAAGTTTTGTACGAGATTCAACGTTTCTGATTAAGACAGTATTGCAGGGTAAGCGCATCTTAACAATCCTTGACAAAATGAACTTTATGTAAGTTGCTTACCCAGAGAGCGATTCAGGCATATTTGAGGAGAATTTGCCCTCTGGGTAAGCAAAAATCGACCAAATTATGAAGATTTCGTAACTATTCTGATTGACTGGTATCACTTGAATTGCCCACGCGGATCACAAAATTGGCCAATTGTTAATAGCGTTTGAGATGCTATCACCCTGGACAGTATTGACATCTGGAAAAATGCTACAATGTTTTTATTAAAAATTTAAGCCGTTCAACCCCAGTAAGAAAGAGAGAAAAAGGCTTATCTGTTCCCAATTTATCTAGAACACTAAATCGCCATGAGTAATCTGATAGACTATAGTACGATTCAACAAACTATCGTGAGCAATTCTACTCAGCGATTAGCTCTTACGACAAATGGGCAATATTACTACTGGGATAATGCCACTCAAAATTATAGTTTAATGGATACGTCTAGCATTCCAGCACCAAGTCAGATTGTTGGTATAGATTCTGACAATGCGGGTAATTTTTATTTTTTACTTTACAGGAATATTTCAGGACAAGCGGGTTATTATCTAACGTCTTGGAATAGCACTTCTCAGATATGGGCAGCTCCAATTCTAGTGCAATCAGCCACCAATACAGACTTTTTTGCTTCTTTTTCTGCTATTAATGATAATGAGATTTGGACAATTATCAAGTTCGATCTGTCTAATCGCATTCAACAATATGTCTGGAATACAACGACACAACAATTTGACGCAGGTTTTGGTACTGGTCTGAGTGGTGTTACTCAGATTACAACAGGAAAAGAGGATGGCTCGGTTTGGGCATTAGATAATCAAGGTGGTCTTTACAGTTGGGATGGAACGAATTTTAATCTATTTAATGGGGGTAATAATCCAGCCTTTAAACAAATAGTTTCACTCAATAGTCAAACCCTATTAGGCTTAGACAATAACGGAAACATTTATGCTTGGTCAAGTGCTGCTAGTACCTTTATTGAGTTAGATAATGTCATTCCCAATTTACCCGTTTTTAGTCAAATTCAAATTGATGAAACAGGAATTTTATACGGAATAACAAATCAAAGTATTCCTTATCAGGTTGGCAATATTAGCGCAATTTTAGGCTTAAACAACACCAGTGGCCAACCCTTTGGTATGACGACTGTTACAGACAGTAATGGAGTTACCCATGCCTTATGGAATCAAGATGGTCAAATTTATTACGGTTATCAACCCTCTGGTACTAATGGTCAATATGTCGGGGTGACACCGCTTAATAGTGGGATTGGAACCCAAAGTCAAGGAAGCGCCGCCAATTTAACCTTAACTAAGACACAAAATGGAGGAGTTGTTGCTTCTTGGATAGGGGGAAGTGGCAATAATGCAGAAGTTTATACATCGTCTTTGAGTCCCTCGATTTATGGCGGCTATCAATGGAGTTCTCCAACACAACTTACCAACGACGAAATAGCAGATACAAACTTACAGGTTGTCGCTTTAAACAATAACAATATTTTAGTAACAACTCAAAAAAATAATCAAACAGTGAGTCAAGTAGTTGATGTTAGTCAACTGCCGGTAACAGGTACTTCCGCCAATCAATTAACCTTTAAACCCAAAGGAACAGAATTTACCTACTCAATTGTTCCAGGTGCTTTGGATGGAGCCTCGGGAATTATCACTCTCCCTTCTGATACTTCACTTAGTTTCGAGACAGGTAACTTCGCTAAACTACTGAAAAAACTGCGCGGTCTTTCTTTAAATATCAGTGCCGAAATTGATACTACTACTCAAAAATTTAGCAGTCAGTCTCCCGTCGCGGCTAATAGCTTAAGACTTAGTTTAACTGTCGGTACAGAAGCAGGAGGAGCTCAAAGTACGGCAACTTCTAATAGTCTTGCTGCTGGTCTATTCAAAGGCTATGTTTCTTTGGATTTGTCGGCTTATGCTCAAGGTAGTGGGGAATGGGAAGAAATTAGTAGCTATCCTTCTAGTGTTAAAGCCAAAGCAGGGGGTGAATTTGAATTAGAAGTAAATGCTATTCAATTTATCCTAGACTTGCTTTTTACAACAGCGGCGGGTGAAGCATTAGATGAACTTAGTGAAGCTGGAGTTTTGAGTCTTAGTGGCGGGCCAGTAGTTCAAATAGATATAGCGGCGGCGGCGGATATTGAATTTGACAGTAATACAACCAAATTAGGAAGCATACAAGCCAGTGATTACTTTTTTGAATTGGTTGATGAAAACGGTAATCCTCCCACAGAAGAAACTCCTAATTCTGATCTCAAATGGCATCTAGATACAACTAAATTTTTTAGCTTTTTAGACGATGCTTTAAGTGATAATAGAACTATTAATGTTGGAATAGGTACCGGTCTTTATCTTAAGGCTAGTGTGCTTAAGGGATTTATTGACGTATCCGTCAAAGGCGTTCAAACAGAAGAATTTAATGCCAGTGGTTTTGAAGAAGCGGTTTATACTAATAAAGTGAAGGCCGAATTTAACTTCTTTTTGTTTTCTATTTCTTATGGTTCTTATATCCGAATTCTTGATAAAGGCTCAAGCGGGGAAAGCACTGTCACTCAAAATAACCGAGGATTACCTGTCAGTGTTTCATTAGAACCAAATTCCACAATTTATCTAACTCAACCCGGTTACGCTACATTATTAGGAGAAGATGTCAACGATTTAATCGATAGTAGTGATATATCCTACATTATTGCCCCTGATGGCACAACAGTTTACGGCACATTTACAGGCAGTGTGGATGATAATTCAGCTAATCTTTCCTACTTATACTTTTTGAATGGAACATTAGGAAGTAATGGTGTTAACTGGAATGCCAGCAGTTTACAAGCTATCTCAAATACAGCCGGAGCAAATCAAAGCCCAAATATTGCCCTAGATACTAATGGTAATGTTGTCATTACTTGGCAATATGAATCAATTGATAATCCTACCGTACAGCAAATTGCCACCACACCCCCCGGACAAGTTTATGTAGTATATGGACAAACAGAAAATAATCAGGTTGATTTAGGGACTTTCTCAGAAAATCCTGATAATGCTAACGCTGCGGGTTTTTATTGGACTTTAGACAATGAATACTTTGCCAGTTTTGGACAAGCCGTAACCGCTTTAGGAGATGTTAATAGCGGTGGTAAAGCTGATTTTGCCATGACTGCACCAGATCTTGATGATGAACAAGGCGGAGTTTATGTGGTGTTTGCAGAAGACTATAACCAAGTTAATGACCTCAATAATTTGGGTAGTAATGGCTTGCTGTTAACAGGACAAGCGTTGAGTGAATTGGGTTATAGTATTGCCAATGCAGGAGATGTCAATGGCGATGGCAAGAGTGATTTGATTATTGGTGCGCCTGGTTTAAATAATAATCAAGGAGGTGCTTATTTAATCTATGGAGGAACCTTATTTGAGACTCCTCAAAGCCTCACTGATATTGATACTTTACTCAGCAATAATCCTGCTTACGGACAACAAATTACTAACCCCAATGGACAAGCTGGTGACCGCTTTGGTGAAGTAGTAACAGGAGGTTACGACTTTAATGGAGATAGTCAAGCAGATTATGCTATCAGCGCTCCTAACGCTAATCAAGAAGCCGGGGAAATTACGCTAATTCTATCCCAAAAAATTGCCAATGAGTTATTTACTCTGAGCCTCGACAATAGCGGTAATTTAGTCTTATTTAATCAAACGACTAATACTGAGGTATGGAATAGCAATACGGCTAATCAAGTCCCAGAACCTGACTACGCAAGTTACTATCAAGCTGCGATGGAATCAAACGGCAACTTTGTCCTCTATGAATGGGCGGGTTTAGCTCCACTCCCTTACTGGTCAACTAATACAGCGGGAAATCAGGGGGCTTATCTTGCTTTGGGCGAAGATGGGGGGCTGTATATTCGCAATCAGCAAGGAGATAATATTTATACTCTCCATAATGGCGCAAATCCGAATACTTCAGTTGTTAGTCGCTTAAACCAAGGCGATAGTATTGTCTCTAACGACCCCAATTCTAATTTGACCACTCAAAGTTATCTAGGCGGGACAATTACCCTGACTAACAGTACCTCAGCAATTAATGGAGAAACCCTGCTAGATATAACTAGCACGGCTCTAATTCCAGACATTAATCAGGATGGCAAAGCGGATTTACTCATTGGTGGAACAGGAGCCGCAGTTATACTATTTGGTGCGAATTTATCCACTCAAACCCTAGACTTAGGAACCATTAACCCGGGTCAAGGCTTCGTTATTTTTGATGATTTAGACAACCCTGCACCATTACAAGTCAGTAGCGCAGGTGATGTTAACGACGACGGTATTAACGATGTCATTGTTGGCTATCCCGCCACTGAAGATGCTAATGGAAATTATATTGCGGGAAATAGCTACATTCTTTTTGGTAGTTCCAGTCTTTCTACAAGCCAAAATAACAGTATCGGTTTCTCTGGAATCAATGGAACAAATGGCTTTACTATTATCGGTGCTGGAACCGAAGTTACCGGTGCTGGCGACTTAAACGGTGATGGTGTAGGAGATTTACTGATTGCTGAACCCAATGGTGGTAATAATCAAGCCGGTGTAAGTTACGTCATCTACGGAGGAAGCAGTAACAATATTGGCACTGTTGCTAGTATTAATGTTAGTAACATCGGCACAACTGTTCAGGGTTATATAATCGGTCAAGGAGGCGCAAATCAACTCAGTGGGTCTTCTGTTAGCGCCGTAGGAGACTTAAATAATGATGGTAAAGCTGATTTATTAATAGGAGCACCGAATACAGTTTCTAGTGATGCTCTCAATCAATTACAACAAACCATCACCTCCAACTATGTCATCGGACAGGTAAATAATGGGAACTTCAACACGAATAATTCAAATCCTACCGCTATCCCTTGGTTACAACCCGGTCAATCTGTACAAAGCTTAACCTCAACTCCCTATGGTGTTCTAGCTTTATGGACAACCAGCACAGGTTCGGAAGAAACGGCTCAAACTAGCTTATCTGTCGCCTTTTGGGTACCTAGTGGAACAACAGGAAGTTGGAAAAACTATCAATCTAGCGTTGCTACACTTTCCGGCTCTAATTTGAGTTTTTCTAGCATCAATGTTAACAATGCCGCTAACAATGCCGTCACCTTAAATTGGGTAGTTCTTGATTCTCAAACAGGAACTTCTAGCCTTGGTCAAAGTATTTATAACGGAAATAACTGGAGTACGGCTAATTCTATCCAAACAGATTCTAATCCGGCACCACCGGATCAGATTGATAATGTCATTAGTAATCCCACCACCGGTAGCACCAGTAACAGTGTCTTCTCAGTGAGTCATAAAACCGTCAAAGAAAATGAAGGAAAAGTGACTTTTACCATCACTCGAACAGGTGACATCAATACTAGCAAAACCCTAAATTATCACACAGTAGATATTAGCGCCACCGCCGGAGCCGATTACGAACATAAAGCTGGAACCCTCACCTTTGCTCCCAGTGAAACCAGCAAAACCATTGAGGTGAAGATTTTTGACGATAACTTATTAGAACATCTCAAGGAGAAATTTAAGTTAATCCTCCAAGATGGTCAACAAACCACTTTAACCGCTTACGCCACTTTACAGGATACTAACCAAACGATTAACTTATTGGCTATAGATAGTGGGTTTTCCATGATTGGTCCAATCAATGATCAATTAGGTCAGGCTTTAGGTAGTGCGGGAAATGTTAACGGTGATACCAACAGTAATAATAAAAATGCACCCCTTGATGATTTCTGGATTTCAGCACCAGGAGCTAATAATAGTGACGGTAGTGTATATTTGGTTTTTGGGTCTGCTAGTGTGCAAGTTTCAGACCAAGGACTTGATTTAGATAATCCTCAATCAACACAAAAAGTAGTTAAAATTACTGGGGGAACACCTTCTACATCCGCCTCTCCCCAAAGTGGTAGCAGTCTTAGTTCTTGGGTTAGTTCTTCTAATACTTGGTATGGGATATCTGCTCCCAATTTAACTAACGGCGGGGGAACGAACGATAGTAATATTTATATCTTCGATAAGACAGTAATTCCCAACACCAGTAGCACCGTAGCTCTTAATACTCTAGCCGCATCACCACTCACAGGAAATAGTAGCGATGGGTTTGGAGAAACGATCCTTTTAGCAGATTTAAATGGAGATGGAACACCTGAATTAATAGTGGGTTCTCCTTTAAGTAATCAGGTGAAAGTCTATCAATTATCTGGGTCGGGTAACAACATTACCACCAGTCTTCTTGCTACCATTAACGCACCCAGTGCGGGTCAAGGTTTAGGGTCAGCTGTACAGGTTTTAGATTTGAATGAAGATGGTAAACTTGATTTAGCCATCGGAGCACCTGTCGTTAATCCAGTAAGTGATCCCAGCAATCCTCAAGATATTCGCGGTTATGGCGGTGCAATTTATGTATTATCAGGAACCCAATTTAATTGGTCAAATACCAACGCATCTATCAACTTAACCAGCACTTCTAGCACAACTAACTGGGTTTTTGATGGCATAACCAGCTTTACCAGTGGAAAAATTAACGGTAAACTGAATCCAAGTACAGGTAAACCCAGTAGTGATCCTGCTACAAACTACGGTTTTTATGATGGAATTGGTAATGCGATAACCAGCCTAGATTTGAATGGAGATGGTCATTTAGATTTAGTAATAGGCGCACCTAATGCTGCGGTTGGTGGTACTACTAATCTCGGCAAAGTTTATGTAATATTTGGAAACTCTGGTTCATTACCTTCAAGTTTAGCCTCTATTGGCGCGGGTCAAGGAGTGACATTTGAAGGGAATTTAGCTTTAGGACAAGCGGGGTGGGCTGTTGCTAATGGAGGTGATATTAACAACGACAAAATTAGTGATTTACTCATCGGCGCACCTTTTAGCTATGGTAATGCTGGTAGTGCCTATATAGTCTTTGGTAGTACAAATGCCTTCTCATCGGGTGGCGCAATTTATCTCGATCCCAATCTGACAGATTCTCGTGTTTTCCAATACCAAGGGGTGGCTAACCCATTAAGTAATAGTAATCCTTCTAATGCAGGTAATGTGGGTCAGAATCTTAATGGGATTGGTGATATTAATGGCGATTACGGTTCTATTACTGGGGGAGATGATATTATTTTGGGTGCTCCTAGTAGTAACGATGGTGATGGTAATAGTGAGGCTTATGTGGCGATTGGACATCCTTGGTTACAAGGTGGTCTTTCCCTGAATGTTAATGATCTTCGCAGTGATAATGGTTTTATTGTAGTTAATCCCTATCCTGGGGTTTCGGTGGGAGATGTTAATGGGGATGGTTTTGATGATTTTGTTAATGTTAGTTCTTCTATCAACCCATCAGAAAATCAACTGACTTTTGGAGCAAGCACCCTAACAAATGTCAGCGGACAAAGGACTTATACTCTCACCGCCAATGATAGTAATTTACCCGCTACCAATTTAATCACCTCTCCTAGCACAAATTTGATTGCTCATGGCGATTTTAATGCCGATGGTTACGAGGATATAGCATCTGCGAGTATCAATAAAACAAATGGTAATACCACAGAACTGCTTGTGAATATGGGTAATAGTATCACGAGCAATATTATTGCAGGTCAGACTTTATACTCTTTCGATATCCCTGATACTGTTACTACTCCTATTATTCAAACCTGTGCAGGAGATATTAATGGCGATGGTTATGATGACTTAATCGTTTTAACTGAATTTATGTTAGATTATCAAATTAAATATTTCTTGGGTTCAGCGAGTGGGCTGAGTTCCCAATTCCAGAGTTATAGTCTTGGTACATTAGGCTATGCTCCGGGGATTGGAGTAGCGGATATTAACGCCGATGGAGTCAAGGAAATAATCACCCTTGAATATGCGTTTAATGGCTATCAGTCCGAGGTAGAACTCCAAACACAGGTTAGTGTTTACCAATTCAATAATGACATTCATCTACCCCTTTCTGAGCTATCCTTGAGTTTTCTGAACTCTCCTTGGACTGATAGCGGTACTTGGAATGGGAATGGGTTCGAGATTACAGACACGGTGGCTATAAATTCATCCATTAGTTCTGGTGACTTTAACTCTGACAATATTGAAGACACATTAATATCTATCGCTCAAACATCTTGGTCAATTATAGATGGTCAACAAGCTTATCCTATTATGCACTCTACCATCTTATATGGTACAGGGACAACCAACAATTTTGGACAATTTCAAACAAATATTAATTATAACCAAGACTCTTGGAATCTATACAAACCTGGTAATCTTCCTTCTCCTGCTGTTGCCGTTGGCGACACAAATGCTGACGGTTTTGACGATATTCTTTTTGACCAGGGGACTGCTTTTACTCAAAGTTACATCCAATTAGGATCAACCGAAATTACACCTTATACACCCACAACACCTCCCAATACCAGCCTGAATAGTAACACCATTGTTCTCGGTAACGGGCAAAATCAGATTCCTATTCAAGGCTTGCCTAATCGAACCCTACCTTATCAAACCAATACGGGTGGGGATGTCAATGGTGACGGTTATCAGGACATCATCATTACTGATACGAGCGATTATGACTTAACCTATGTAGTTTATGGTCAAGATTGGTTAACAGCAGACGAACAAAATAGTGGCGCTGAAACCTTTACCTTTTTTGATGGAACTAATGGTAATGATGTTTTTACCATTCCCTCCAATGCTACTACTCCTAAGATTGTGTTGCGGGGTCAAAATGGCGATGACTTTATGTTAATTCCCACCGCTAACACTTCTCAGATTTATGCTTTTGGTGGTGAAGGAGATGATCAAATTGGCTTAGGAGGTGAATACGGAACTGATAGTAAAACTATCGGTAAAATTGATGGAGGTGGTGGTTTTGACACTATCTTTATTCCCCAAACAGTCGGCCAACAAACTCGGCTTTATCTAGATGCTAATACTGGTCATCTGTTTAATATTGAAGCTGTTGATATTGGCTACAATAATTCCGTTCAATTTAATAAGTCTAGCTTGCTGCAAATGCTCGACGGCAATAAAAAGCTGTTGATTAACGGTGTTGCTTCAAGTGCTTATTACTCCGATCCTTCCACTGTACCTTGGGCAAAATTAGGCTCTGATGCCTATGAGGGAGCAGTTTATGAAATTTATGGTATTACAAATACTGCCATTGAGGTCTGGATTCAACAGGGAATTAACTTTACTCCCCTAAATAATACTGTACCAATTATCCAAAATCCCATCGCCGCTCAAACCGTCATAGAAGATATCCCCTTCAACTTCCAAATTTCTGATAATACCTTTTTTGATCCTGATCTAAACGATAGCCTGACTTATTCAGCTACCGTCAGTAACGGTGATGCTTTACCCAGTTGGTTAAACTTTAACCCAACAACCCGAACTTTCAGTGGAACTCCTGCTTACAAAGATGTTGGTAATCTGAATCTAAAAGTAACTGCAACTGATCAGCTGGGAGCAAATATTAGTGCAAATTTCACCCTACAAGTGTTCCACCCAGTATTAGTTCCCCCCGGCGGCGGTATAATTCAAGGAACCTCAATAAATGATCGCATCGATGCTTTGGGTAAACCCGGTACTTACCGTCTAGAAGGTGGTGCTGGTGATGACTTGTTAATCGGTTCCAACCAACGAGATGTTCTCAAAGGTGGAATTGGTAATGACAGTCTCTATGGTGAGGGAAATATAGATAAACTCTATGGAGAAGAAGGAGATGATCTACTTGATGGTGGTTTAGGTTTAGACTTCCTCTATGGCGGTTCGGGTGCTGATAGCTTCGTTCTCAAGTCAGGAAATGGTAGCGACTACATTCTTGATTTCAACTCTGCTGAAGGCGATAAATTGGCTCTCAGTGGACTCAATTTCGGACAGTTAAGCTTTAACAGCAATCAAGTTATTTGGGGAACTGAAGTGTTAGCTTATGTCACTGACAATCTCGGTAATTCCCTCACGGGATTGAACAATCATCCTGAATGGTTTGTCTCTCTTTAATGACTCACCAATAACCAAAACTTAACTTCGGATAAACAAGATGAAAATCAACCGACCCAACTTGCTCTTAGCTGCTACAACAACCCTACTTGTTAGTAACTTATCGACCGCTATACCAGTTCAAGCACTGACTTGGACAATGAATAATGGTTCTCTGGCGGGAACTAATCCGATTACCGGTAGTTTCACCATCGACAAGGAAAATAGTGCAAATCCTAGTCTTACTTTTAGTAACATTATAATTGGCCCTCTCAATTTCACGAAAGCTGACTTAGTTAAGATTAGTTTAGCCAATCCTATTGGCAGTGGTATAGAATCTATTGATTGGGTTAATGGCTCTAATAGTCTATCTCTAGTTTTTAACTCTCCCTTTTTAACTACAGCAGGAGGGACAGTTACATTAAATAATTTTGTTAGTGATTTTAATGGTGATATCGTCAGTGGTTCTGTTACAGGTGCATCAAATCCCCCAACTACCGTCCCCGAACCTAACTTGAGCTTGGGACTGATTGCTTTTGGTACACTGCTAGTGGTCAGATCAAGATTTAATTAGGGTTTGCTGAAAAAGGCCTAGGCTGGGGTAAGTATGCGGCAGCCTAAAAAGATTGTATTGTGCACCAACAAGGACAAGATTAACTGACTCTAGTGCAGTCAAAGCCGATCGCCTGAAGCGCTCAAAACTATCCAGGGTGCAGGAGTTGAACCTGCCTAGCACGAATTATGAGTTCGTTGCCTCAACCGCTCGGCCAACCCTGGGTTATACTATTAACTCATTATAGATCGGTAATTACTCTGAACGTGAAAATTCAGCCCCACCAAGATGAAAAAATTTGCAATCAGCACCTCCTTGCAGTTAGGACTCCTTTTGATGGTAGCCATGTTAGCCGCCGGCTTCGGTAGCGGTTGGGTAGCCTATCAATTGGGACTCGCCTCCCTGAAGGGAGTCAGTCAACCGGATATCAACCCCGCTAAAAAGTTTACCAACGATCGCACCAGTTATGGTCGCAATCAAACTTTTATCCCCGTGAAGGAAGAAGAGGTGCTGAAAAGAGTGAGAGTTTATATGCAACAACAGAAAAACAAACCGCAATCAAAGAACGAAACCAAAGGATAGGCTTTAAAAAAGGCGAGTTTTGCCTTTTCGCTATGGATAATCAGGATTTATTGACTCGTTTAATTTTAGTCTTTTTACTAATCGTCCTCAATGCTTTTTTCGTAGCGGCGGAATTTTCGCTTGTGTCTGTCCGTCGTACCCGCATCAGTCAGCTAGTGGCTGCGGGAGATGTGCCAGCGCAGACGGTCCAATCTCTACAAAGAAGTCTCGATCGCTTACTTTCCACTACCCAATTAGGCATCACCCTTTCTAGTTTAGCTTTAGGTTGGATCGGGGAGAGTACCATGACCGTTTTTGTGAGGAAATTACTAAGTTTTTTACCCTTTTCTTTAAACTGGCAAAATCTTCTCTCCCATGGCTTCTCTCTTTGTCTAGCTTTTTTAATCGTGGCCTATCTCCAGATAGTTTTTGGGGAACTTTATCCCAAATCCCTAGCTTTAATTTATGCCGAACCGATGGCGCGATTATTAGCTGCACCTATTGGGGTTATTTCCAGGATTTTTAAGCCTTTTATCGGTATTCTTAATCAATCAACTCGTTTTTTATTGGTTTTAACCCGTATCCCCGAAGTGGATCTACAGCGTTCTAGTCGGGTAACTTCCGAGGAATTACAATTAATTATCAGCATGGAAGGGGAATTAACGGGATTAGAAGCAGCGGAAAGGAAAATTTTAAATAATGTTTTCCAGTTTAGCGAAATCACTGCCGCGGAAATCATGGTTCCCCATAACCGTTTAATAGCTATTCCCTCGACCGCCACTTTTCAGGAATTATTGCTACAAGTAGTTAATAGCGGCTATTCTTGTTATCCTGTGGCAGGAGATTCCGGTGATGATATCCGTGGTCTGATCGATTTTAAAGATTTAGCTTTACCCCTTGCCGAAGGTCAGTTAAATTTAACAACCCCGATTAAACCTTGGTTAAAACCTGCGCGTTTTTTCCCTGAAACCACTGCTTTAAATGAATTACTAACAGTAATGCGGGAATCATCCTTAAAGATGGTTATCATTGTCGATGAATTTGGCAGAACAGCCGGTTTATTAACCCTAAAAGATTTAATTGGTGAGATTCTGGGAACTTTTTCTTCTAGGGATCAATCGGAAACAGTAAAATATCAACTCCTCGATGAATCAACTTTTCTCGTACAAGCACAAATGAATTTAGAGGAGGTGAACAAAGCATTAAATTTAAGTTTACCCTTGGCCGATGAATACCAAACCCTAGCCGGTTTTGTTCTCCATCATTGGCAAAAAATACCGAGGGTGGGAGAACAATTATATTACCAAAATTTAGAATTTACCATCATTTCTAAGGTCGGCCCTCGCTTGGAACAAATTAAGATTTATCGTCAACAACCATCCTAAGTATATAAACAAGAAATAACTTTTCCCATTTATCCTTCTTGATTGTTAACCGAGTCAATAGCTGCCCACTCCTATCACCATGAAACACCTTTTGACACTCCTCCCCCTCAGCTTGGGATTAATTGCCCTCACCCCAGCAAATTTGCCCCTAGAACGTTTTGAAATCTCACAATTGGCAACATCTACGGGATACGATGAACGACTGCCAACGGACAAAAAAACCCTACTACAAGCGATCGATCATAGTTTACGTTATCTGAATAGCTCGGCGGCGATCCGCGCCTATCAAAATTATCCTATTCCTGAAATAACTCGTCAGCGAGTGCAGCGTTCCTTAGTACGTTTTCGTCAATTAGTGCAGAATTCTCCCACTCCCGCAGCTCTACAAAAGGCAGTTAAAAAAGAATTTATTTGGTATCGTTCCTTGGGTAAGGATAGCCAGGGAAATGTTAAATTTACTGGTTATTTTGAGCCAATTTATCAAGCAAGTCGGCAAAAAAACGCCGATTATAAATATCCTCTCTATCGCCGACCTTCTAACTTTTCTCGCTGGTCTAAACCCCATCCAGCTAGGGTAGAATTAGAGGGAAAAGATGGTTTACTGGGGAAAAATAGCCGTCTAGCGGGATACGAGTTAGTCTGGTTAAAAGATCGCTTAGAAGCTTATTTAGTTCATGTGCAAGGTTCGGCGAAATTACGTTTACCTAATGGTCAAATTATGAGCATTGGTTTTGATGGCAATACCGAGCATCCCTACACAAGTCTGGGAAAAGAAATGATTGCCGATGGTATTTTTCCCGCCGAGGGTTTAACCTTACCAATGGTTTTGGATTTTCTCAGAAGTAATCCTGAGCAATTAAAGAATTATATCCCCCGCAATAATCGGTTTATTTTCTTTCGAGAAACCCACGGTGCGCCTCCCACTGGTAGTATTGGAGTTCCGGTTTTACCCGAAAGATCGATCGCTACAGATAAAAGTATTTTTCCCCCCGGCGCTTTAGCAGTAATTGAGACAGAAATTCCCCAGGGAAATCTTAATAAAAAATTAGTGAGTCGCTATGTTCTCGATCAAGATACTGGCAGCGCAATTAAAGGTACTGGGAGGGTAGATATTTTTATGGGAACAGGAAAAAATGCGGGTGAGCGAGCCGGTTTAATTAATACTCCGGGTCAATTATATTATTTATTATTGAGGGAATAGGAAATATAGCGTTTCCTAAGCTAGTGAGGTACACCTATTTTTCTTGCCTTTTGCCTCTTGCCTTTTGCCTAAAATCCATAACTTTTGTACCTCAGCAGACTGAAAAATGCTCTACTATAGGTAAAATTAAGATAGACTCCCCAGAATCAGTTATCATAACTTAAGTGAGAACTTAAACAATAGAATCATGAAAAAAACCATAAATATAGATTGGTCGGATTGTGGTCCAATTACTTTAGTAGTCGTGCAACCCACCTCTTTTTGTAATCTCAATTGTGATTACTGTTATTTACCCGATCGCCATTTAAAAAATACCCTATCCTTAGATTTAATCGAGCCGATTTTTCAGAGGGTTTTTAGTAGTCGTTTTCTCCAAGATAATTTTACCATTTGCTGGCACGCCGGCGAACCCTTAGCAGTTCCCATCAGTTTTTATGAAAGTGCCTTTGCTAAAATTGCGGAAGTTAGCGAGAAATATAATCAGCAGGGTTACTGTTTTCGTCATTCAGTACAAACTAACGCCACTTATATTAACGATGCTTGGTGTCAATTATTTAAAAAGCATGATGTTTATGTGGGAGTCAGTCTTGATGGACCAGCTTTTATTCACGATATCCACCGGCAAAACCGCAAGGGAACTGGCAGTCATGCTGCTACAATGCGGGGGATTTCTTTCTTGCAAAAACATGAAATTGATGTGAGTATCATCGCTGTTTTAACAGAAGATTCTCTCGACTATCCCGACGAAATTTTTAACTTTTTTTGGGATCATGGTCTTACCGATGTGGCTTTTAATATGGAAGAAACCGAGGGGATTCATTCACAATCTTCCTTAGATAAATTAGGTATTGAACAACGTTATCGCCAGTTTATCGCCAGATTTTGGGAGTTAGTCACGGTCAAACAAGGAGAATTTAAGCTGCGGGAATTTGAATCGATCTGTAGTTTGATTTATGCCGATGAACGCTTAGAAAATACTGATATGAATCGACCTTTTATGATTGTCAATTTTGATAATCAAGGTAATTTTTCCACCTTTGATCCGGAATTACTATCGATTAAAACTCAACCCTACGGCGATTTTATTTTTGGTAATGTTTTGACCGATTCCCTAGAATCTATCTGTGAAACTGAGAAATTTCAACAAATTTACGCTGATATGCGCGCTGGAGTCGATTTATGTCGGCAAAACTGCAATTATTTTGGGGTTTGTGGGGGTGGTGCTGGTAGTAACAAATACTGGGAAAATGGCACTTTCAACTCCACAGATACTAAAGCCTGTTTATACCGGATTAAGTGTATCACCGATATCGTTCTCGATCGCCTAGAAAATTTATTAGAAGTTTAAAGATTTTTTTAGCTATCAGTAAACAGTTATCAGTTATCAGTTATCAGTTAAGTAGCTGGTTATAATTAAATTAAAAATGGATTTTAGGTTCGATCCCCCCTGCCCCCCTTGATAAGGGGGGTGCCGATAGGCGGGGGGATCCCCCCTTAATAAGCTATCCATTAGTCACATCTTTCTTAACATAAAATTTGACAAAAAGAGAAAAGTGTGCCAGATGGCTCAAGGGGGTTCTATGGGGGAACTAATTTGATGAGACAGTTTCCAAGTCTGGCTGATATCATGTAACCTTCGCAGTCCCAACCAAATAGTTTTAACACCTGGTTCACCGTCACCTTTTCTACCTAAAAACCCCC
>NZ_JBHFLL010000187.1:0-19065 GCF_041928595.1 Microcystis sp. BLCC-F209 | reverse complement strand
ACTGGGGGATTGCAAAGGCGGTGGGCGAATCGACCTTTAAACACTTTTGTGGAAGCCTTGGCAGCTTTTCGGACAGCGATGTCTTTCCGTTTCTTTGAGTGGCTGACCGAGAATCGGGATGTGTTTGCCGCTTACAAAGCCAGTTTAGGCTTTGTTTGGGCTTGAAATTTGTTTAAGTCCCATTAACTATCTCTGCCATTACTTTAGAAAAATGGTAGTATGCCACTTTTCCGATCAACCCCTGGCAAAACTGAAAAAATAGTTAATAATAATATACAAGGGTTGATTATTGCTACTATGGCAAGAGTGCCTTTTGTCTGACTTGCAGCAGAAGTCTATTGATAGCTTCGGGAATTGTCAAAACCGAGATGTAGTTACTCATTGAACACCACAAAGGCTAAAATATGGAGTGTTATTTATGAGTCATTTATCCCTATCTGAACAGATTACCTGGGAACTTCTGGCAATCCTGATTGAAGAAGAAGTCACCTATCCCTGGGATGTAACCGATGTGGAGAGTAATCATCCCTTAGACGTGACAGAAACGCCTTTTTCTCTGTGTGAAGGACTAGAAGCGACGGTGCTTGAAGCACAAGCTCATCGATTCTTTAGCAGTTTACAGCAAAAATTCCCGACTGTTTCCGTTTCACCCCAGTCTAATATCTTTGATAAATTTGCCTCTTTACTGCCGGCCGAACATTTAAATCGTCTAATAGAAAGTGCTGAAAATCTAGTTAATAGTCAACTAGATAAATTTGAGCGCCTTGTTGTTTGTCTTAGCGAGCTTTTTCCCCAATGGTCTCCAGAAGATTTAGAGGTTTTTGCCCGTCCCTACGCCTATACTATGCGTAATGGCCAGAGCGAAACCACTATCGAAACCGAAAATTGGCAAAGTCTTTCCGAAATTGAACAAATTCGCCGCAGTGCAGCCATCGCCAGCCAGATTTTCCGCGACTTGTCTTCTCCTCAATAGTCATCTCATTTTATTTTGTACGACTACATTAGGTTACACTTCATCTTTATGAGAAACTCCATATCTCTTTATTTTGATTTTTTGGTTTTTGTTTCTACCCGTCAGAAAGATTCTATAACTTGTGATTAATTTTGAAAGCACTTTTTAGAGTTAGATGCGTCTGATGACGCATCCTATCTGTTCAGAGTTTCTTACATTTTGCTGAGAATACGCTGGACTATATCCATTCCCGTGAAGGCTTGCCAGCCAAAAAGACCTAAAATGACGACATTAAGGGTAATATGAGTGATTCTGGCCAATTCATTGCCTTTTTGCATTAAAGGTACTAAAGCGGCACTGATCGAGATTAAACCCACCATCCCTAAACCCGCCAGCAGATGGGGACCGACAAATAATTTACCGTTATTAATATAAGTCACCGCCATACCCCCGATCGTCCCCAAGACCATTAAAGCGAGGATTAGGGAGCCAATTTGATAGTGTTTAGTGCGAAAATCCTTGGGCAATAATTGTTTTTTTAGGTCCTTATCTGCTGTACGCGTCCGTCGCCATTGTAGCCCCGAATAGAGGGCATAGATAGTTAATCCTAATAAAACCCACATGAGAATGGGATGGCCAAATTGTGACCAAGTTTTTACGGCACTGGGAATCTCGAAGTTCATAGTTGTCTGTTCTCATCAAAGATCTCTTCTTAATAAAAATTAACATGAATCGCTCACTCTTCCTTATTTTTCGGGTCATTAGACTTGTCAGACTAGATCAGCAACATAGCTCACCATCACCACTACGCGCCACTTCCCCCTCTCCTATAGCTTTTAAACAGGATTTAGTAAGAATAATGCCAGAAGCGGCAAAACTAAGGGTTTCAACCTAGACGCGGTTTAGTGATAATTCTTTGACAATAGAGTTGAATTCCTTCTAACTTAGCTAGGGAGAATTTTGGTTTAATAGGAAGGATCAGTAAAGACATAAAACTCATCCGCAGCAAGCGATAAACAAGGATAGTTAAAGTTGTATGTTTTTCGAGACTGAGAAGATAACTATAGATATTATGAGTTAGTCTTAGATAACCATAGCGACGGGTGATAGAAGATGGTTCATGAATAATTTTAATCTGATTGGTAACAACAACTAAATAGCCTTGATTTGCGTATCTTCGGGAAAAATCAAAGTCTTCGTAGTAGAGAAAGTAATCGGGATCAAAATGGGGACAAGTGGAAAAATTCGAGAAATTAATTAATAAACTGCATCCCGTCACCCAGTCAGGAATAAGATAGGGTTTATCTCCATAGTCTAAGGATTCCTCCACCACGTTAATTGTGCCGATTTTGGCATTAAATTTTCCCCAACCAAACCAGATTTTACCATCCGGTTCGTAAATTTCTGTACCAGCGATGGCAACTTCCGGATATTGCTGAAAAAATTTGCTTGCTTTCTCCAGAGAGTCGGGTAATAAGTAAGCGTCAGGATTAACTAACCAAACGATAGCTTCTCTGTCTTGTTGATAAATCCAATCAAGTCCCAGATTACATCCTTTCCCAAATCCTAAATTTTCCCCCGCTTCAATAATCTTGACTCTTTGCGCTGCTAAAGATTGGATATTTTTATCTTCAGTGGAATTGTTAACAATGATGAGAGTAGCAGATAAGTCATCGTCGAGGGAAGCGATTAAACGCTTAATTAATTCCGCGCAATTGTAGTTAACGGTCAATAGATAAATCATTACAGATAAAAGGTAGAGAATTACTTTTTCTGAAGACGACAGAGATTAAATTTTTCGATTTTGGTGGGAAAGGGTTGACAACTTTGGAAATCAATAACGAGATTTTCCTTCGCTAAATCCCCCACTATATCAGGAGATTTTTTATTAAAGTCCGTCTGGAGAATGTAGAGAGATTCTGGGGGAGTATTAGCAATAAATGTCTCGGCATTTTTTCGCATTAAAGTTCCCTCACTGACTCCAGTATTGCCTTTGAGTCTCACAAAACGAGTCGAAGCGGGAAAATAAGGGACGATAAAAGATGTTCCTTCATCTCCCCAGATAACAATCGTGGAATTTTCGTAGGGTTTTAATGCTTGACTATCGATACCAAAATAATTATCTGACCATCCCATTCTCCACCAATCCATCGGTTTAACCGTAGTGACAATTAAGGAAAATATTAGCAGATTTATGATTAATAAAGGTTTCTTGCGAGGATAAAGATAGGCAATAATCAAGATAATTAAAGTGGGACTGATTAATTCTAATGGCATCAGATAACGATAGATAGAAAATCCCACTAACCAAATAGAGTAAGCGGTCAGATAAAAAGGTAGTAAAAAACCTAAAACTGCACCGTAGATTAAGTCAGGTTCAGAGGATAGATTGCGCTTAAAAATAGCACAAAAAATAATTACTAATATTAGTAAAATTATCAATAAATAGGTTATAGCTAATCGGCTATCTTGGAAAGGAACCTCAGAGACAAGAGTTTGTCTCTGGATAAAATAAACAGGATAAAACAACCATTGCCAGATATCTTTAGGCAAATATTGTATCCCTTTAAAATTGTAGTCGGTTTCAATATAAGGAGATTGAAAGATTTTATTATAGAAGGGAAAAAGAGGATTAGCAAACTTCGTCCACATTAAGATTATCCAATAACCAGCAGTGAGACTAAAACCCACGGCCATTGAGAGAATTGATAACAGGAGGTTACGCAATTTATCAGACCAAGAATTAGGTAAAAAATTAATAGCTACCAAAAAGCTAATACTATATAAAGCATTGGTTAATTTCAACCCCGTTGCTAATCCTAGTAAGAATCCAGCTAAAAGAGTATTTTTAGAGGGAATTGGCAGATTTTTCCCTAAACTACTAACTATAAAAAATAATCCTCCCAGAACAAAAACACTGGTGGTATTATCACCAATACTGGTTCCTAACTCCGAGATATAGGCTGCCCCAAAAATACTGGTAATCGCTGCCGCTATGCTTAGAGTTATCTTGTATCTTTCGGAAACTTTATCGAGGGAATGATAGGTAATTAGGTGAACTAACCATTGATTTAACCCGTGAAATCCTCCCATTAAAAACCCCACGACAATCGGAGGCAGTTTCAGA
Organism: Microcystis sp. BLCC-F209; assembly: GCF_041928595.1. Classification (NCBI taxonomy): domain Bacteria; kingdom Bacillati; phylum Cyanobacteriota; class Cyanophyceae; order Chroococcales; family Microcystaceae; genus Microcystis; species Microcystis sp. BLCC-F209. The sequence continues at coordinate 14,986 of NZ_JBHFLL010000187.1, read as the reverse complement.
TAATAAACAGCGACGAAAAAGGGAACATCAACCAGGGGATTAAAAAAAGTTTGTATCTGCGCGGGTAGGACATCATACTTGAACCTTCCTGTCAATAACATATAGGGATTATAGAAATGATAATTGCGTAAATCCCAACTAACATCTTGACCTAAAATAACCGAGATAATCCCCAAAGCAATAAAGTAGGTAATTGCCCAAAATAAGGGATGAGAAAGTGGAAAACGTTTGAGGTTTGTCATAATTGAAAATTCAAGATTTATTTGTTTAGTTTTACTCGCTTAACTTGGCAATTTATAGTTAAGGATAAGATTAAGATTACCTAGTAACAATCCCAAAAAGACGATCAGCATGATTATCTTGACAAAATTAGTTAAAATTTTCGATTTTTTCTCAGTTAAATCATTAAAGAAAAATCCCCCTAAAATAATTGCCGTTCCGATAATAAAGTAATATCTACCGTAAGGAGAACTAAAAACCCAATCCTTAATATTTAAATTCACCGACCAAACGACAAGAAAAATAAAGATAGTGGCAGCACCGATAAAATCAGAGTTTTTACGAAAATCGTCTAAGAATATACCAAGCACTAGCAAGAGAAATCCATAGTAAGGAATTACATACCAAGCATAGTAATGGCTTTGAGCGCCAGAAAAAATAAGAAGAATTGTATAGATTAATATAGGAAAAATAACTAATCGTATTTTAGATATTTTTAAAGGAAATCTGGCAACTAACAGTAGAGTAATCCAACTAAAAATTAACCAACCATCCTCAAAAAAAACTGTAGGTAAAACTAGATTTTTTAACATAGCAAAATCCGTAAAGCGATTTTTATGTTCTTGGAGAGTAGTTAAAAACCAACTAAAATCATAAAACCAACCGTAAAGGTAATACAAACCTAGGGATAAAACTGCCGTCAGAGAAGCGATTAAGCTATCTCGCCAATTTTTTTGGAATAATAGTAAAGCGACTAGAGAAGCTAGAATATATAATCCTGTCACCTTAACTAAAGGTGCTAAACCACCTAGAACTATAGCCAAATATAGATACTTGTTTTGAGACTTTTCATGGTACTGAAGGAATAAAAGTGCTACCGCTAAACTTAGACATAATAATAAATTTTCACTAACTGCTAAACGAGATAAAAAAACCGTATTGGGGTTAGTGGCAAAAATTAAAGAAGTTATAATCGCCACCCCGGTATTAGTCAAACGTAAAGCTAATAAATAAAGTAAGAAAATAGAGAGAGTGCCAAAAACCAAAGAAGGAATCCTAATTACTGTTAAACTACAGTCAAAAAATTCCTTTGCTCCCGATAAAATAGCCGTCATACCCACAATTAATCCAAACAAGGGAGGATGATCGAACCAAGGGGTAACAAAACGATAACGAACAGCAGTTTTTTCCCAAACTGTCACCAAAAAATCATCCGTGGGACTGAGGAAAGACCAACTGGTAGGAACTCCATCTTGAATCAAACTCATGCCACTCCAAGCAAAAGCAAATTCATCTTGAGTCCAGTTATAGGGAGGCAAGGAATCATATTGATAATATCTTAAAATAAATCCCAAGGCCGTAATTAATACACCCAGAAATAGACGGTAATCAAACTTTTCAAAATTCTTAAATAGAAAATCTCGCTGCATCATTATTCTGAAATTAGCTCGCTATTTATCTTTTGGGGTGAACCCGTGCTATTGTAACATGGTTTGACGGTTAAATTTTTTGCCAAACCCAGATTGATTAAATACCCGATTATCTAGGTTAAGCTATCTCGATAAGTAGGTGGGTGGAATTAAATATAAAATGAACGTAGGTTGGGTTGAAGCATGAAACCCAACGCCCGCATGGGTTACGCTACCGCTAACCCATCCTACAAATAATTGTGCCTACCTACTTAGTTTCTCCTTAGTAAATTCTCAGGGATATCAAAGGGTAAACTCATCCTTATAGCCAATCCTAGGCAAGGGACTCATTTCTGGCAGAAAAGTTCCCCAGTTTCTCCCCACTAAACTATAACTTAAGTAGCTGGTTATAATTAAATTAAAAATGGATTTTAGGTTCGATCCCCCCTGCCCCCCTTGATAAGGGGGGTGCCGATAGGCGGGGGGATCTGACAACTTTTAACGCCTACCTACTTAAGAGATTGACATTACCATCAGCAATATGCTAAAAAACATTAGCTTGATAGTCGAGTAACAATAATTACTCCGTTAAAAATCCCTATATTTTCCCCTAAAGCAAACATCTTGACCTCAGTTGCCAACATGATTCGTCAGTCAAATTATTCTAGAGTTTGGTTGTTATTAATCCTTATTTTTGCGCTTTTCCTACGTCTAAATGCCGCTTTCTCTTATCCTAATATTCTCTGGCCGGATGAAATTTTTCAGACCTTAGAACAGGGTCATCGACTAGCTTTTGGTAATGGGATGATACCTTGGGATTTTCGGGACGGGATTCGTTCTTGGTTATTTCCGGGCATTCTTGGCGGGATTATGAAGCTAACTGCTGGTTTTTCGGAAGGCTCCAGTGGCTATCTGGCCAGTGTCAAGATTTTCCTCAGTTTACTATCTTTAATTCCCGTTTGGATCGGATTCTCGATCGCCTACGAAAGCATCGGTTTGGCCGGCGCTATCCTCACTGGCGGTATTTGTGCGATTTGGTTTGAATTTATCTATTTTGCCCCGAAAGCCTTCACCGAAGTTATGGCCGCTTATTCCCTGCTAGTCGGCGTTTATTTAGGATGCTACGGCAAAAATCCCCCCTCTCGTCAGCGACTGTATTGGACGGGGTTTTTCTACGGATTGACCACCTATCTTCGATTTCATTTACTGCCAGCCATCGCCATCGCCCTCATTTATCAAATTAGACAAAAAAACTTTCCACAATTACTGCCCCTTGCCCTCGGTTTTATCGGTCCGGTTTTGCTGGGGGGTGCTTTAGATGCTTTCACTTGGTCCACCCCCTTCCAATCGATTTGGAAACTGATCTGGATTAATATTTTTGAAGGAAAATTTAATAGTTTTGGCGTATCCCCCTGGCAGCAATATTTTACTTGGTTAGCCCTCAATTGGTCTTGGTGGCTGTTTCCGATCCTCGTCTTCTGTGCAATCGCTGCTCGTCGTCACTGGATTCTCGCCCTTCTGGCCCTAGTTATTATCCTCTCTCACAGCTTTTTAGGTCACAAAGAATATCGTTTTATTTTCCCCGCCTTACCACTAATTATTATTCTCGCTGGTTTGGGGACTGCCACTCTCGTCTCGCGTTTATGGTTAATGCGAGGTTCCCTCACCAGCAAAACTATCGTTATTTTTAGTAGTTTACTTCTTTGGGCTTTTCTCTCTTCGTTGTTGGCGGGGCGTTTTAATACGGACCAGACTTTTAATTTCGGACCGCCTTGGCAAAAACCGGGCTATACTCACTGGCAAACCCACGGCGGACAATTACAGGCCTATGAGTATTTAAGTAGCGAGAAAAAACTGTGCGGTTTAGGAGTAAAAGGATTGGCGTGGCAGTATACGGGGGGATATGCCTACTTACACCAAGATGTGCCGATTTATTTCCTTAAAGATAACCAAAATTTCGAGGAACTACAACCTTATTTTAATTATCTATTATTTAACCAAGACACTGCCTCGGTCGGAGATTATCAACGGGAGAAATGCTTTAACGGAACTTGCGTTTACAGGCGCTCGAATTCTTGTCAAGTTAACCCGGATTATCATATCAATCAGTATCTCAAAGAAGCTGGTGAGTAGGATCATATATCCTTAAACAAAGTTGCGAAATTTGTCAAAAAAGTCTAAAAAGCCGAGAAAAAAAGTTAATTATGTAAGGGGGATAACTTCGAGCATGAAAAAAGTTAAAATCTGGCCAATTTGCCTAAGTTTTCTGATTTTAATCTATATACTTTTTGCTATGATCGTCAACCTCTCCTCTTTCCCCGGATTGCACGGAGATGAGGCTTGGTTTGGACTAAATGCTAGGGAAATTCTCCACCATGGAACTCGATCGCTCCACGGACTAAACACCTATACTAGCTCTTTCTATAGCTGGTTAATTTCCCTAACATTTCGCTTACTAGGCATCAAAGTTTTTTCCTTGCGATTACTGGGGGTTTTCCTTAACCTATTAGGTTTTATTATCGTCGTTTATAGCCTGAATAAATATGTGGATCAAAAGACGAGTATTCTTTTCTTATTTTTACTACTATCTTGTTCTTCTTTACTGCTTTTTCCTAGAATAGCCTGGGAAGTATTCGCTTTACAAGTATTCTTTCTTTCCCTTAAATTTAAGCTTCTTCTCAAGTACTTTAAAAATCATGAATTTACTGGACTCGATATCTTTCTTTTCCTTTTCATAACTTCCCTGGGAGTTATCAATCATTTTATCTTTATCTTTGAATCCCTCGGTTTAACTGTGGCGGCTCTAAGTCTGCACCTACGTTATTTTAATAAAACCACGATCCAGCTTTTCTATTTATCTTTTTTATCCCTGACAGTCGTTTCTATAATTTATGTAACTAAACCTTTAATTAGTGATGAAATTTTTCAAGCATATCGATATATTTTATTGATAATCAGCCTAGCATTTCTCGCTCTTTTTAGTACAATTTTTATCAAAACACAGCAAAAAATTAGCCAGTTTTTATCCTTGCCACCACGGTTTAAGCAAATATTTTATTGGTTAGCTGGTGTTTTTCTCCTACTGCTATCACTATTTTTATTGAGAAACTTTCTGACTATTCATTCCCAAAGTTTTCTTGGCACTATCTCAGGAATTATCGTCATCGAAAGACTCTCCTCCAGCCTGTTAACTGTCTTGGAAAAACAATGGTTAGAAATTACTTGGATAGCTCTCATAAGTATTTTTATCCTGCGGGGATTACAAAAGCTAATCAATAATAACAATGCTAATAACTTACAAACGGAGGTATTTTTTTATTTATATCCCCTATTCTGTTTATTGTTTGTTTCCCTAGCACCGGGTAACTCCGATCGCTATTATATTATTCCGGGTTATCTTTTTCTGATTGCTTTTCCCCTAGTCGTCCGCAGTCAATATATCACCGCTCAAGTTCGTCACCTATACCTATCACTAATTATTTTATTAGGATTCACCTTCACCCTGCAGCAAACTCTCCTCTGGAGAAATATTTTAGCCACCGAAAACGAATCACCACGATTGATCAGTTATGGAAACTTTCAAGATTTATCCTATCACTTTTTAAAACAAGATCAATTGTTAAAATTTTTGCAAGAAAGACAAATTTGTCAAATAAATCAAATCGATAGAAATACGGTTTATTTTATCTATGCTCCCTTAGATTTTCATTTTCTTGAACGGCAGCTTTCCTGTCATAATCCCACCACTGTTTTGATTGAATACTGTCCCCATTGTCGAGATTTTCCCAAATATTTTAAAATCATCGAAACTAATCATTAGTCCTCTGGAGAATTAGAGGAGTCAGGAGGTGAATTTTTCTCTAATGCAGTTACCCAGAATCTATAATTATTCAAAATTAATTATCTGTAAAAATTCTCGGCTTAATATTAATAAAATCCAATAAAAAGCTGACTTTAAAACCTATATTTTTTGGTAAATATCTTGACAAATAATCCTGATCGATGGTATTATTAGAGTAGTTTTGGTAAAAATATCCAACAGCCAGACAACCCCTAGACCAACTTAGTAAAATTAATTCCTCCCTATTGATAGATGAAAATCAAGAAATATCTTAAGTTCTGGAAATATCCTCGCCTAGTTGATGAACGAGAGACTTTAATTGAAGAACGAGATTCCCTCAAAGATCATCTGAAGAGTTTGAATCAAGAAAAACAAGAAATGATTCGGGAAAAAAACGCTCTTTATGAAAGATTAGGTCAGTTATCTTTAACCATTCCCGAACTGCAAGAAATTAGTCCCAAACTTCTCGATATTAGCGTCATCAAAAATAAATCCCGCAAGTTTCGAGTCCAATTAGATGCCGAAAAAGAAAAACTCGCTCCCGACAATTTTGGCTGGTATCCTTACAACACTTTAACCTGCTTCGATATTCTCGAATTACTATTAACGGGTAAAAACCGTTTTCTACTAGAATTAATCTCGGAGAAACCGATTGTTGATATTGGTTGTGCCGATGGCGATCTGGCGTTTTTTCTGGAATCTTTGGGCTGTAAAGTGCAGGTGGTTGACTACGCTCCTACCAACTTTAATCTGATGCAAGGAGTTAAACTGCTCAAAACTGCTCTTTCTTCCTCTGTGGAGATTCATGATGTTAACTTAGATTCCCAGTTTCTCCTTCCCGAAAAAAGCTATAGTTTAGTCATCTTCTTAGGAATTTTATACCATCTCAAAAATCCCTACTATGCCCTTGAGACCTTAGCAAAATCTGCCAATTATTGCCTGATTAGCACCCGCGTCACTAAGTTTAATACGGTGAGTAATGCCGCTAATCGAGTCGATCTTTCCGCGATTCCTCTAGCCTATTTACTCGATGAACTAGAAGCAAATAATGATTCTACCAACTATTGGATCTTTTCTAATGCCGGGTTGCGCCGAATTTTACAGCGAACTGGCTGGGAAATTTGCGATTATATAACAGTAGGTAATACCGAAAACTCCGATCCCGCCAGTCGTGACGGCGATGAAAGAGCCTATTGTTTAGTAAAAAGTCGTTTCTATCAAGATTAGAAATGCCTAAATATCAGACCAGTCTCCTAAAAATATGAACTATCGCCCTAATCCCCTCTTAAACCGACGTAGCTTGCTCAAATTAGCGGCCCTAGCCGGAGGAAGTGCCGGACTAGCTACCCTTCTCTCCTCTCGGCTCAGTTATTCTGCCGACCAAAACCAAGCTAGTGCCGAGAATATAGAGGCAATCGAGGAATTTTTGCGGCAAATTCGCCCAGTAAATTCGCAAAATCTCCAGTGGACAGAATATAGCTTTGAAACAGTCACCGTTGATCGTCAAGGGCAAATTATCGATCGCCGTCAGGGTAGCGCTCGCTCCTGGCGCGAACCTTTAGGCAACGGCAGCGAACTAGAAATGGTGGCTATTCCGGGGGGCAGTTTTCTACGAGGCTCGAAAAATGAGGAAAAAGGCGATCATACTAGCAGTGAAAAACCAGAAAATTCCCTGACGACGGCGGCTTTTTTTCTGAGCAAATACCCGATCACCCAAGCACAATGGCGAGCGATCGCCGAACTTCCGAAAATTAATCTCGAACTCAACCCGGCGCCCTCCTTTTTCCAAGGGGATAACTTGCCTGTTGAAAGAGTCTCCTGGTACGAGGCGATCGAATTTTGTCAACGACTCTCCCAGGCCACCGGCAAAGATTACCGACTAGCGAGTGAATCACGCTGGGAATACGCCTGTCGCGCCGGTACAACCACCCCCTTTTACTGCGGGGAAACCCTAACCAGCGAGCGCGCCAATTACTTTGCCGTCTATGATCCCTACGCGGAAGAACCCAGCAGCGCCTATCTGGCCAAGACTACCCCGGTGGGCAGTTTCGCCCCCAATAATTTCGGTCTCTACGATATGCACGGCAACGTGGGCGAATGGTGCGCCGATAGCTGGCACCGGAATTACGAGGGAGCCCCCCCCCTGGATGGTAGTGCTTGGTTAGATAGGGATACTCGCTTGCAGCCCCGTTATCGTTCCGCCCGCTTAGTGCGAGGGGGCAGTTGGGGCGATGAAGCAAGACACCTACGCAGTGCCAATCGCACCTTTTGCCTTCCCGATCAACAGCACAGTGTCTTGGGTTTACGAGTCATGGCCGATAGTATCGGTTAATCAATGCTTGTGTCCGCCCAAGAGACGACAAAGGTATGGTTCAATAGGTTAGGTTGCCAAAAGCATTCAGAATCTTCTGCCGTTGTCAGTGCGTCTGTAGCTAAATCAACCGCGAGTGAGGTCAAATTTTTCATGAAGATACAGCAGTCTCATCTTTTCTTAACTCCCCCCACAGGAGATCTACAGATCCCTTTATCTCCTCCTCCCCCGGACGACGGCAACCTAGAAGCAGAAAAAAATTATCCTCTCAGCCTGTCTCTAGTCATTCCCACCTACAATGAACGGCAAAATATCGTTCAATTAGTCAACATTCTCAGTCAAATACTTGACGAAGCCCTTCCCAACGATTACGAACTGATCGTTGTCGATGATAATAGTCCTGATCGCACTTGGGAAGTCGCCGCGTCTTTAATCCCTGAATATCCCCAGCTGCGAGTGCTGCGCCGGGAGGGAGAAAAAGGCCTATCCTCGGCAGTGGTGAGGGGGTGGCAAGTGGCACGGGGCGACATACTTGGGGTCATCGATGCCGATTTACAGCATCCCCCGGAAGTGTTATTAAAATTATTCGAGCAAACCAGAGCCGGAGCCGATCTCGCCCTGGCCAGTCGCCATGTGGAAGGGGGTGGAGTCAGCCAATGGAGTCTGACTCGACGCTTCCTCTCCCGGGGGGCGCAGCTGTTGGGATTAGTCATTCTGCCTAACGTGGTGGGACGGGTATCGGATCCGATGAGTGGCTATTTCATGGTTAATCGAAAAGCGATCGCTGGCCCGATCTTAAACCCGATGGGCTATAAAATTCTCCTCGAAGTTATCGGCCGCGGCAATATCGACCAGATCGCCGAAGTGGGTTACGTTTTCCAAGAGCGTCAAGACGGCGAAAGCAAAGTCACCTGGCAACAATACATCGAATATATCCTGCACCTGCTGAAATTGCGTTCCCGCGGTCGTTTCGGTGGCCTGAAAAGGCGTTGGCAATTCCCCCTCGCTCGCTTTCTTCGCTTTAGTTTAGTCGGGTTTAGTGGCGTATTCGTCGATATGGCTATCTTTTATCTCCTCAGCGATCCCACTACCCTCGCTTGGGGAGTAACTCGCAGTAAGATTATCGCCGCCGAGGTGGCCATTATTAATAATTTTCTCTGGAACGATCGCTGGACTTTTGGCGATTTGTCCACCGGCCAAAATCAGTGGCAGCAGCGTTGCAAACGTTTTCTTAAATTTAATCTTATTTGTTTGGCCGGTTTGATCCTCAACGTCCTGCTCTTAAACTTTTTCTTCAATGTCTTACATATTAATCGCTATCTTGCTAACTTAATAGCGATCGCTATAGTTACCGTTTGGAACTTCTGGATGAATTTAAAACTCAGTTGGCGTGTGACGGAGGTTAAACCCGAAAAGTCCGGCAAGCCATAGGAAAACCTGGGAAAACTTGCCCTCCCATCCCGCAAACCCTTTTTAACTCTCGTTCAACCTCTGGCAGCCTTAATTTTTGGGACTTAAAAGCAGCCCAAGATCAACAGGAAACCGATTACCGGGGATTAAGTCTCAAAGATGGGATGGAATGGCTTGCTCAAAATGCCGATGACTTTGCTTGGGGAAAGGCCGCCGACCCCGATTATTATCTAGCTATATCCCGATACGATTACTTCCAGGCTTTCCCCCATTGTACCCTTGTTCATGCCGTCCAACGCCAAGAAACCCCCCTAACTATCATTAAACATTGTCGTCAGCCATGATCGAAATGACTGCTATTCCGCCGATTTCCCTGAAAAACTACCGTATCGCCGCCATCATTCCCTGTCACAATGAAGAACTAACGATCGCTAAAGTTGTCTCCCAATTCCAAACTTTTTTGCCAGAAGCGGCAATTTATGTCTATAACAACCGCTCTAGCGATGATACCGTGACGGAGGCACTCAAAGCCGGGGCGATCGTGCGTCAGGAAACCCAACCGGGGAAAGGCAATGTTGTCCGGCGAATGTTTGCTGATATCGAGGCCGATATCTATATTCTTATCGATGGTGATGATACCTACGAAATTGCGGCAGTACGACGCTTAATTGAACGAATGCTGCGAGAACAGTTAGATATGGTGGTCGGTGCGCGTCGGGAAGCGGCAAAATCCTCCCAGGCTTATCGCCGGGGTCATCGCGCCGGTAATCTATTTTTAACGGGATTCGTGAAATTTCTGTTTGGAGCGCGTTTAATCGATATGCTCTCCGGTTATCGCATCTTTTCTCGTCGTTTCGTCAAATCTTTTCCCGCTTTGTCCAATGGTTTCGAGATTGAAACCGAGTTAACTATCCACGCTTTAGAATTAAAAATTCCCTTCGCTGAAGAACCAACCCTCTACGGGGAACGTCCCGAGGGTTCCCAAAGTAAGTTAAAAACCTTTCAAGATGGCTGGCGGGTATTGGGAACCGCTATCCTACTATTTAAAGAAATTCGTCCTTTTCTCTTTTTTAGCCTTGTTTCGCTGATTTTGGCGGTTATTGCCCTCTTGTTAGCGATCCCCGTCCTGTTTGAATACCTCGAAACTGGCTTAGTACCACGTTTTCCCACCGCTATTTTATCGGCCTCGATCATGCTTTTAGCCTTTTTAGGTTTGACCTGTGGCATGATCCTCGATTCCGTCTCCCGGGGACGAAAAGAGATGAAACGAATGGCTTATCTAGCTAACAGTTGGCTGAAAGCTTAGGGAAAAAAGCTCCCTAAACATACAAGTCTAGGTCACATCTCCGTTTAAACCGTCTCCAACCGTTGCAGCACGGAGGCGGGTTTTTTGCCAATAAATTCCGCTGGCGAAATTTGATATTTAATCAGATTGGCTAATTCCTCTAGTTGGCTGATGGCTTCCGCACCTTCGAGTTTCATTAACTCTCGATCGTCGCGCATTTCTGTCCAGGTGATGCCGTAATCAGACACGAGAAACCGAATTAGATGGGTTTCCCCCAATCCCACCATAAAGGATGCGCTGTTCATTTGACCGCCACAGGTGTAGCAAGATGCTAGATAACCTTGATTTTCTAGTGCGATCGCTAAGGCCTGTAAATCCATGACTAAGTCTTTGACCAGTTGGCGATGCTGTTCTGCAAGTCGTTTAAACACAATTTTCCTCCTGATAACACTCCTCAATTATAAAACCTTAATACTTTTTTAAGATTCTTGCTTGAGAAAATAAGGTATGTGAACCAAGTTTTTTTACGGATGTTAAGTAACAAAATGTAAAGAACCCGAGGCCTAGGGTAGCGTGAATTCCTGAGTTCGCCAAGTATGTATAACTACAAAGCCACCAGTTTATCCATCTTTCTACCCCCTCAATCTCAACTATTCCCATCATGCCTATTTTTAAAGTTTAAGATCCGGTTTCGACAAAAAAGTTCGTAAATCTATATTGACAATTACATAAAGCTATGGCTCTATTGCAGATAGGGAGGGAGATGGGAGCTTGTTTCAGCGATCGGTAAACAGTAACCGGTAATTAGGGTTGGCTGAATAAATCTAAAAACCTTGTGGGGTAAACCTTTTAGACTTTTTGTCAACCAAAAAGTACCAGATCCCGGAGTGATCGGGGGGAAAATTCAGGTACTTTTTCCCTGAAAATTAGGTAATTGACCCCCTCAAAATCGCTAAAACCCTACACCCTACACCCTACACCCACCGAAAAACTTTTTGCCGCAAACCCTACTTAATAGTGACGTGGAGTATAAACCCACTGCTTGGTTTTACCCTGCTCAATAAGGCGAGTTTTACTCGATCCAATCAAAATTATGGTTCGCATATCCCCATCGTTAATAGTCATATCCTCTAGGAATTTCACCGTCACTGTTTCCCCTTTTCGCCCTAAATTACGCGCTAATACCACGGGAGTTTGCGGCGATCGCCATTGTAATAAAATCTCTTTTGCCTTCTCCAATTGCCAAGTGCGCTCTTGAGACACAGGATTATAAAATGCGATCGCTAAATCTGCTCGGGCTGCTAACTCAATGCGCTGAGAAATCACCTGCCAAGATTTGAGAATATCTGATAGGGAAATCGCACAAAAATCATGGCCTAAAGGCGCGCCAACCCTAGCAGCCGCCGCTTGCATGGCCGAAATCCCTGGACAGACCTGAATGGCCACCTGCTGCCATGCTGGTTTTGCTTTTTTTTCTAATACCTCAAACACGGCCGCGGCCATGGCATAAATGCCGGGATCTCCAGAGGAAACTAAGACAACCGATCGCCCCTTAGCCGCTAAATCTAGGGCAATTTCCGCTCGATCGAGTTCCACCCGATTATCCGATTCATGGCGGACAATTTCTGGTTTTCTCAGGGATTCTACCAAATCCAAATAAGTTTTATAACCCACCCAATCCGTGGCTTTTTCCAACACTTCTCGAACTTCTGGCGACATCCAATTTAGCGCACCCGGTCCAGTTCCAACTATGGCTAATTTACCTTGACTTTCCAGGTCTAAATCCCCCAGTAGTAAACCAGATTTTTCCTTAATTTCCTGGCTTTCTTCCCAGAGATAAACTAAACAGGTATTGCTAGGTTGTGCTAAGTTTAAGTTACTTTTATCGATAATCTCAATGCTCAGTTTTGCTGCTGATGAAATCGGTAAATTACTATTTTTTAACCAGTCCGCTTCACCGATTAATTTTACTTTTTCACCAGCCAATAAATCGGCAAGAAACTTCTTAGCATCATCGGGATTAACTAACTGATAACCCGGTGGTGGCGATAATAAAGTCGTTTTAAATCTAATATCACCAGTGGTGGTAATTGCGGGGGAAATTTGCAAAACCGAGGCAATTTGACGAGCGAGATCATTAACCCCTTGTAAACCCCCCAACAAAGGCACTACGGCACTGCCATCTTCTGCGAGTGCTAATACAGGCGGTTCTTGCCATTTATTAGTTAATAAAGGTGCTAAAGTGCGAATCAAAATACCCGCCGCACAAATGCCAATAATTGGCGTTCCCGTCTGGAAAAATTCTCGCACCGTTTCACCAAAATTAGTATAGGTAAAATCTGCCGAATGGGTACGATCTATTAACCCATAAACCACTGCTTCCGGTAGGGCCATTTGCACTTGACGAGCCACGGGAATACTGGTTTCTCCTAAAATCAGAATAGCTGGAGGTTTCATTTGGCTTCCCCCGACTGCGTTGCGGTTAACTTTTGGATAAATTCTTGATGTTCTGCCGAGTTAATTCCAGCTTTTAAGATGTCCAACACCCGTGACATATTGCCGTTGAGCATGGCTGAAACATCTAACCACAAACCCGGAAATACTAGAGAACAAATCACCCCTTCTTGGTTGGCTAACAAAGAAATATAATCGCCATTTTCTAAACTAAACCAATCAATTTTTTGATCAAATACCTGCCAAACAAGGTATTCTTGAATGCCACTGCGTCGATAAGCACGTTTTTTATCACCTAAATCTATGGCGGCACTACTAGCGGCAATTTCTACCACTAATTCCGGCGCTCCTTCTAGGTATCCCTCTACAGTTAGGGTTGATTTTCCACCGCTTTCTTGGCTGATTAATAACACCCCATCCGGCTGTAGTTCGTTGTCGATATCCAAGCGGACTGTTGGCTCAATACCCATTTGTACTTGGGGGGTAGCAGCTTGATAAACTCCCAACCAAGTGATTAAACGTCCGTGGGGTTCAGCATGAAATTTAAACCTTAATGGGGATGCCATATATACAACTCCTTCGATCAGTTCGGCTTTTTTTAATCCTGGCATAGCTTGATAACGGCGCTCGAATTCGGTACGAATTAAGCGATCCCCATTTTCTAACGGGGGTAAATGTTGAGTGGTTACAGCCTGAGAATTTAAGGATTTAACCGGGGAAGAAGTCATGGTGGCAGTCTTTGGGAACAAAACAGCATTGATTTTATTATAGATTGTTTCATCGGACTTCTTGCGGGATTTAACTTTTAGCTGAAATTTCGCCAGAAGTCCTGAGCTTTTAGCGATGGAATGAATGGCAACCAACATATAGACAATTCCCCAAAACTATAGCATTTATCTTAGTGATGAGGTACAAAGTTTTCCTTTTGCGAAGTCGGTGGTCGATACCAAATTAGGTTACACTTCATCTAGTTATGAGAAACGCTGTCATAACTGATATAGCGCGCCTAAATGAAAGGTAAACGTCCTCTCCTAGAGCCTACCCGTTCACGAATAACCGATAACTGATAATGTTGGTTCCCCTTACCCGTCAATCGATCGAGCAAATTGTCCCGATTATCGCCACCGGCCCCCAGTACGCTCACTATTGGGGTAAATGGTCTGATTTTCTGCGCCGTTTATTCATTTCTATCATCGCTCTCACCGCAGCTTGGTTAATCGGTAATTTATTCGGCCCGGGTGGTTTAACAATTAAACTGATTTTCGACATTATCGCCGGTTTATATTGGCTCTGGGGTCCGGTTTACTGGGCCAGTGTTCGCAATAATACCTATCGTCGTCTTCCCTACGGAGGGTTTTGGCGCGGTCGCGTTTTCGATGCTTTTGTCACCGAGGAATTAATCGGGGAAGAAGAAAGGGTCAATAAACGCGGGGAATTAGAGATTATCGAAAATCGCCAACGCTGTATTAATCTAGAAATCGGTGATCAAACTGGCTTTTCGGCGATCGTTCGCGCTCCCCTCAAACGCATCCATAAATCGATCCGTCCCGGGATGGTGGCCGAAGCTTTGTTAATGTCTCGAGACCCCGATTTAGGGGATATCAATCAGCTTTCTGATGTCCATCTTCCCCAACTCGACCAGTGGATAGGGGAATATCCTGTGCTGCGACGGGATATTTTTCAGCAAGTTAGTCGCGAATTGGGAGGGGGAAAAGAACCCCGGCCAAAACCTTCTCGTTATTCTAATAATGTCATCCGAAGACGCAAAACCCGTTAATGGTTCGGCAATCTTTGAAACGATGCCTGTTTCTCAGTCATCAATGAATCATAATTTACAGATTTTGGGTAATTTAATCCTTGTTTTTGCTGTTTTTGAACCATCAAAAATTAATTATGCAAGAGGTTTAATATAATGTTAATTAGGGTTTGCTGAATAATGGTAAAAACCTTACAGGAAAGGGCTTTTAGCTTGATTGAGAGCTTCCCAAATGCACTTAAATCTGCTAGAATCTCTTAAAACCCTTGCATCACCCTTGCATCACCCTTGCATCTTCTCT
>NZ_JBHFLL010000186.1:0-4660 GCF_041928595.1 Microcystis sp. BLCC-F209 | reverse complement strand
GGCTGATAACGACACTTACCTCTTCGACACGGCTCTGGTCTTGGGTGGCGATCGCCTGATAGATGCCTCTGGAATCGATACCCTCAACTTTGCGGCGACTACAACTAAAACCATCAACCTCAATCTTGGCAGTACCGCCGCTCAAACCGTCACCGCCGGAAATCTCACTCTCACCCTAGCTAGTGCCACTGCCTTTGAAAATGTCATTGGTGGTAGCCTCAACGACACCATTGTGGGCAATAGTCTGGCCAATTCCCTCACCGGTGCGGCCGGTAATGATAGCCTGACAGGCGGTCTTGGCAAAGATATTCTGACGGGAAGCGATGGATTGGATACTTTGAATTACAATTCTCTCGGTGAGTCGCTGCTGAGTGGCTTTGATGTTATTCAAGGCTACAATGGCACAGGTGCCAGTCTTGATAGCATTAATGCCCCTGGGTCTATTGCGGCCATCACTTTGACCGCATCGAAAGGGACAGCTAGTTCTTTAACCGCAGCGGCGATTCAGTTGGTCTTGACTAATGCGGCCTTTGCTGCTAACACGGCGGCGGCTTTTAAAGTGACAGGTCAAAGTGGTACTTTTATCGCTCTCAATAATGGAGTGGCCGGTTTCCAAGCCGCTAGTGATGCAATCATTCAACTGAGTGATTACGACATTGCTGTCGCCACACCAGTGGTAGTGATCTAGATTGAGAGATCATTTAAGTTTGCAGGCAGTAGGAGACTCTTCTCCTACTGTTGGGGGTCTTTCAAATGTTCATAGGGTTTTTATCTGGATTATCTCAGCTTTCAAGCTACCAGCATCCGATCGCTCGGCTTGAGGAGAAAAGGCTCACCGGTTTGGTAGTTGTCATCAGCGTCTGGGATTAGCTGCGGCGATCATGACCACTACCCTATTTTTACCCGCAGTCGCTATCCTCAGTTTTGTCGCTGATGCAGAAACTGAATAAAATGCGTAAATATCTCCTGCATCAATAATCTTTGGCCTGTAGTCGCTAATCTTTACTTCTCTTCTCATGCTAAATCTGGTTATTAAAAACTGATTATCTATAGATCCTTTTGCCCCTTGCCTCTCCTGATATGTAGCCTATACTCAACGGATTTAGTATGAATGAGCATTGCCAAATTAATTATCTCGATCGTCGCTCGACTTTTCCCCGGGGCAATTTTCTATCAACCGACAGGAGAGAAAATTATCGCCCTTACTATCGATGATCTACCCACTCCCAACGATCTGGAAGGAAAATCCACCGATCGCATTTTAGCGGCGATCGCCGATCATAATCGAGAAAAAGCCAGCCCAGCAACTGCTGTCAAGGCGACTTTTTTTCTGATCACGGGACACCTACAACCGAACTCCACCTTGATTGAGAGCCTAATCGCCCAAGGTCACGAAATCGCTAATCACGGCACCCAGGATCTGCGTACCAGTCAACTGGCTGCCGACGCTTTTGCCAGTCAGTTTCGGGAAGCTAACGATATTTTAAGTCGTCTTGCAGGTCAAGAGCTGCGCTGGTATCGTCCCGGTCAAGCCTTCTATAATCAATCTATGCGCTCGTTTTTGGGGACATTTCCAGGCTATGAGTCCCGATTTGCCCTCGCTTCCATGATTCCTTTAGATACCGGAAAAGCAACGAATCACCCTCAATTTACCACTTGGTATATCTCGCAATTTATTTTCCCCGGGGCGATTTTAGTGCTTCACGGTGGCTCCCCCGAAAGAGATGAAAATACGGCGCTCGTGCTGAAGAATTTATTAGGGAAATTACACGATCAAGGTTATCAGGTGGTGACTCTCAGCCAATTAGTTGATCACAAACGTTAAGTAGTTGAACAAAAGTAAAGTTAACTGTAGGGTAAGGAGTCAGTCGTCAGTAAGAATTCCGGCAATTTACATTTCTATAAGATAGACAACAGAATTTATGTCCGACTACTTATTAGCTGATTTTCTCGGCATTAAAGACAAAAAAAAGATGATGGGAATCTGACAAGATTGGGCGATGAGTTTTGCTGAGGGGTTTTTATCAATCTAGAGGGACTTGTTGACCCCGAACAATCCTGTATTTTTTTAACAAGTCAGACCAAATCTTTCTGGGAGGACTTTAAAAATTGCCTTGGCATAAGTTGATATTTGAGAGAGGAAAATATAGAAGCAGCTGATTATTTACTAACCTACTTTTTTTAATTTTTAAGGTGTTAGGGCTGAGATATACTGAAATTATTGCTTATAGATCACTACCATGGGACGTTTAGCTCTGATCAGCGTGACTGACAAAACCGGAATAGTTGACTTTGCCCGTCAGCTAACAGAAGAGTTTGATTTTGAAATTATTAGCAGTGGAGGAACCGCAAAAACGCTCCAATCGGCGGGAATTCCCGTGATTAAAGTGGGAGAATACACAGGATCTCCTGAAATCTTGGGCGGAAGGGTAAAAACTCTCCATCCTCGCATCCATGGCGGTATTTTGGCTAGACGGGATTGGCAGTCAGATTTAGCGGAAATGGAGGCTAATCAAATTCGTCCTTTTGATTTGGTGGTGGTTAATCTCTATCCCTTTGAACAGACGATCGCTAATCCTGGTGTCACCACCGCTCAGGCGATCGAACAAATCGATATCGGTGGTCCGGCGATGTTACGCGCCTCGGCTAAAAATTTCGCCCATTTGACTGTCATCAGTAACCCCAAGTATTACGAGCAGTATTTAAGCCAATTACGGCAAAATAACGGCGAAATCTCCCTAGAATTTCGCCAAAAAATGGCGGGGGAAACCTTCGCTTTAACCAATGCCTACGATGGTGCGATCGCTGCCTATTTCGCCAGCTTAAACGGGGAAACGACTCGCTTTCATTTGGCCGGAAATGCCCTGCAAACCCTGCGTTACGGCGAAAATCCTCACCAAAGTGCCACTTGGTACGGCAGCGGTACGATGGCTCACGGTTGGGGAAAAGCGACCTTATTACAGGGAAAAGAACTAAGTTATAACAATTTAGTCGATTTGGAAGCAGCCCGCCGTTTAATCGCCGAATTCGGCAGTGAAGAACCAGCCGCCGCTATCCTGAAACACACTAATCCCTGTGGGGTGGCGATCGGTGATAGTTTAGTGGAAGCTTATACTAAAGCTTTTAACGCCGATGCTATCTCGGCTTTTGGGGGTATTGTTGCCCTAAATCAAGCCATAGATGAAGCAACCGCTAAAGAATTAACGAAAACCTTCCTAGAATGCGTGGTTGCCCCCGATTGTAGCCCCGAAGCCCGGGATATCCTCGCTAAAAAGTCAAAAGTGCGGATTTTATTGCTGCCGGACTTAACCACGGGAGAAAAACAAACAGTAAAAGTTATCGCCGGCGGTTTTCTAGTACAAGCGGCCGATGATGTAGTAGAAACCCCAGAGGAGTGGCGCGTGGTGACAGAAAAACAACCCACTGCCGCACAATTAGCGGAATTACTGTTTGCTTGGAAAGTATCTAAGCACGTTAAATCTAACGCTATTGTGGTGACAAAAAATAAAACTACTTTAGGGGTTGGTGCAGGGCAAATGAATCGCGTTGGTTCGGCGAAAATTGCCCTTGAACAAGCAGGGGAAGCGGCCAAAGGTGGCTATTTAGCTAGTGACGGCTTTTTCCCCTTTGATGATACTATTCGCACGGCGGCCCAGTTTGGCATCGAGGCAATTGTTCAACCAGGAGGTTCTTTAAAAGATCAGGATTCGATTAATGCCGCTAATGAGTTAGGTTTAATTATGGTCTTAACAGGCATTCGTCATTTCTTGCATTAATACAAAGTTAGGGTGTGTTGTTGCTTAAATTAACCCACCCCAACTTTGTATTAATTATCGGTTAATTTGCCTGACTCAATAGTCTTAAATTTGCCAAAAGTGCGATGATGACCTGCTTTTTGGAAACAAAGAAAATAGGCTCTTAGTTAATTGGTATGGTTCGATAGGGGGGAATAAATTGACTAAATCCTTATCTGGCGAGAGATTTAATTGATTAGTTAGCTCTAGAGCAAAAACAATTGACAAAAATCGCCAAATATCTTTTTCTATAAGGGTTTCATCTCTTATAATCCTGTCCGTTGCATCAGACAAACTGAAGAACCAAACTTTTTCAGCAAACCCTAATTATTTGATAATAGGACTTCCTGCTAGAAAGTTATGAGTGATAAAGTCTTTGTGTTCTTTGTGCCTTTGTGGTTCTTTATTGCCATTTTTGGTAATCTTCACCGCTGCCATTAATTTACTCCCCCAATGGTCTTGGATTATCGTTAGTCTTGTGGATGTTCAATGTTTCAGGCGGCATGGAGTACCGCAATAACATCGATTTGCTCAGGCTTGATATAATAAATTATGCGATAAGAACCTCGATAACTTCTCGAATCTGCTCAGTTTCCAACTCCAGAACAAGACGACCCGAAAAGTGAAAATTAGCGTTCTGTTCTGATCGTCTGGTCAATTTTTCAACCAGTCTTTGAGCATATTGAGGGGAGTTTTGTGATATGTAGTTGTAGATGGATGATAAGTAGGGCTTGCTGAATAATGGTAAAACCCTTGTGGGTTAAGACTTTTAGAGTTTTTGTAAATCAAAAAGTACCAGATATGGGAGTGATCGGGGGGAAAATTCAGGGACTTTTTCCCTGAAAATTAGGTAATTGACCCCTTCA
>NZ_JBHFLL010000185.1:0-11213 GCF_041928595.1 Microcystis sp. BLCC-F209 | reverse complement strand
GGCAACAGGCAAGAGGCAAAAGACAGAATCTGACAATTCTCCTACCTAAAAAGAAGGTTAGAAACTAAGCACATCAAAGCTTTTAGCTTAACCAATTAGGTCTGAGATTCGGCCCTTGTTATCAGTTATCAGTTATCAGATTTGGGTTTTCAGTCAACAGTATTAAGTGGCAAGTGCAGAGCTTTCCTTTCACTGATTACTGTTTACTGATTACTGTTTACTGATAACTGATTTAATCTAGAGTTTTACCGTGTAAGCATCGCGGATACCGGGGACTTTAGTAATTTCCGAGAGAAGACCTTCCGGTAGAGGATCATCGAGACTCAGGGCCATAACCGCATCACCGCGAATAATTTTGCGTCCTACCTGCATACTGGCGATATTGACGTTAAAACTGCCTAAAAGTGCGCCAATTTTGCCGATAATACCTGGCATATCTTGGTGAAGGGTGAAGAGCATATGATTACTCGGAGGCACGTTAATGGGGAACTCATCGAGG
Source organism: Microcystis sp. BLCC-F209 (assembly GCF_041928595.1). Classification (NCBI taxonomy): domain Bacteria; kingdom Bacillati; phylum Cyanobacteriota; class Cyanophyceae; order Chroococcales; family Microcystaceae; genus Microcystis; species Microcystis sp. BLCC-F209. The sequence goes on along the minus strand of NZ_JBHFLL010000185.1, from coordinate 10,714 downwards.
TCAGTAATGCGGATTTCTCCCGTACTTAACAGCGCTCCGGTGACGGAATGGGTCCCCATAGAACCATTAGCTTCCAAATGAATCGATCCCGAATAGTCGCGGGTGGAAGCGTCCCGGGTTTCGATTACCCGGATACCGCGTTCCTTAGCTTCGATCGCCGCATTAACATAGTTTACCCGTTCCCGGAGGGCTTGGGAAAGTAAACCCTTAATGGCCGCTATCACCAGAGGTTGACTGTCTTTAGTGGCCAATTCTCCCTGTAAACGGACATTTAACGAGTCACAGCGACCTCCTGCCAACTGACTGACAAGATTACCCATAGTTTCCGCTAATTGCAGGTAAGGGCGCAGTTTTTCCATAACATCGGGAGTTAGTCCGGGGATATTAACGGCCGAACGCGCTGGCAAACCGAGGAGGACATCCCGAATTTGTTCGGCCACATCAATAGCCACATTCACCTGTGCTTCCGTAGTCGAGGCACCTAGGTGGGGAGTGAGGATGACGTTAGACAATTCTCTTAATCTAGATTCGCCTAAAGGTTCCTGTTCAAATACATCCAAGGCTGCCCCGGCGATTCTACCGGATTCGAGGGCTTCAATTAAAGCCAACTCGTCGATAATGCCGCCGCGGGAACAGTTAATGATGCGGACCGTGGGTTTCATCTTAGCGATGGTTTCCCGACCGATGAGATGCTGGGTTTCGGGAGTTTTCGGGACGTGGAGGGTGATAAAATCGGACTCGGCAAAGAGTAGTTCTAGATCCACCAGGGTGCAACCGAGTTGATCGGCGCGTTCTTTGGAAATAAAGGGGTCGTAGGCGAGAATTTTCATGCCGAGGGATCTAGCGACGGCGGCGACGTGGGAGCCAATTTTACCTAAACCGACGACTCCTAGGTTCTTTTTATAAACTTCTGTGCCGATAAAGCGATTTCTTTCCCATTTATTCGCTTTTACCGACTGATTGGCATCGGGAATATGACGGGAGAGGGATAACATCATGGCCAAGGCGTGTTCGGCAGCGGCGATCGTGTTCCCTTCGGGAGAGTTAACGACAATAATACCCTGACGAGTGGCCGCGGGAACATCGATATTATCGACTCCTACCCCCGCGCGGCCGATAATTTGCAGTTTGCTGCCCGCTTCGACGATTTCTTTGGTGACGCGCGTACTGGAACGGAGCATCAGTGCGTCGTATTCGGGGATAATTTGAATGATTTCCTCGGCGGATAGTCCTGTTTTCACGTCCACTTGGGCAACCTGTGACAGAATTTCTACTCCTACCGGATCGATCGAATCGGATACCAGAACTTTGGCCATAATCTTTATAACGTGCTTTTTTCAGTCTACGGGCAAATGCTTGACCAATTGGGGTCTAGCCGCAATAGCCCATTTTAGAAGCAAAGGGTGCAGTCCATGGCAAAATTAGCCAAAAGATTTTAGGTTGTCCTTGCCATGGTCTTCAATGGTGTCCATGTCATCCTCTTGCCGTTGTAACTGAGATATGGCCAATTTAATCACGGTGGCGATCGAGTTTTCCGCTTCTTTTTCTAAGGCCTTTTCTAGGGCTGCTATTGCTTCTGTATCCTTAATTTTCATTAACGACAAAGCCGCCGATTTGCGCGTTTCGCCATCGGGATGTTCTAACAAGGGAATTAAACGGGAAACTGCCGGTTTATAGGCGAGATTTCCTAATACTGCCGCCGCTTCACAACGCACCGTTTCCGAGGTATCCTCAAGGGCATTAATTAACAATTCCAAGGCTGTTGCTTCGCCACTATCCTGGGCGATTTTAGCGATCGCACCTACCACGGCAGCCCGCACCGCTTCCACATCAGAGTTAATTTCCCGATATAAATATTCCTTCGCTTCCGTGCCAATAAAGGCTAAGGCCCAGGCCGCATGACCTTTGGTGCTTTCGGGATGTTCACTGGAGGCGAGAATATCGAGTAACTGGGGAACAGCAGCCTCACCAATACGCGCCAAAGCACCCACGGAGGAACCTTTAACCACCGTATCCTCATCGTTAAGCAGCGCTTGCACTAGGGGAGATACGCTGTCCGGATCCGCAATTAGTGTTAGAGTTTTGGCACTGGCACGACGCACCACTGGATCCTGATGATTGAGCAGTGCTGTCACTAAAAAAGGAGTGGCAGCTTGGCCGATTTTACCGAGAGTATCGGCAAAACCCAAGCGCACCATTCCCCGGGGATCTCCCAAACATTCCACCAGACGCTGGATACGTTGGCTATCACTCCCATCGAAGGTTCCCTCCGCCACTTCCTTACGGGCGATCGCCAAAAATTCATCTACTTCGGCACTGGATAGGGGGAATAATTTGATCGCTTCACTCATAATCAGGAATTTTCCATCAATATTGGGTTAATTAGCGGTCAGCCATCGGCCATTAGCCTTTATTTCTCGTTTTTTCCATTAATTAGCCATTTTTCCGACCAATATAACTTTTATCTCGCTGACGACCAACGGCTGCTGGCTATTTTTTTAATTGCTGCTGAGGGCAGCCTGTTGGGCGCGCAGATGGGCGAGAGTTTCGTCAATTTGGGCTAATTCTGGCTCTAAACGAGCATTAAGCTTTGATTTGGGCAGTTTCGCTTTTTGAGCGGCATTGGTGAGATCGTTGATCAAGCGTTGACGATAGACCTCAAATTCTTCAATCACTGCCGCGATGTCTTGCGGAGTAACGGGGTCGGAAATATTGCTGAGATTGTCAGTCATGGCGATCGCTTAATTGAGATTTTTGTTAAAGGTTTGTCTCTGATTTTCTCAAATTTTCCTACCCTAGTCCGATAATTGTAATAACTGGTAACGAAACCGATTCTGGGAAATCTCGCGGATTGAATGAAACCCTAGAAATAATTAGGATTTCTCCCTTTTTACCCCTGACTTTTTACTTGATTTAAGGCACGATGGATAAACGTTTTTTTAATATGTTTGGGTTAACAGAAGATCAAGCGATCGCTCTCCTACAAACCCCACTCGAACAGTTAAACGCACCCACAGAGCGTTATGTAGCGGCAGCCCATCTAATTAATTTTCCCACGGAGCGATCGATTAATGCTTTGATCGCAGCCGTAGAAAATCCCTCTGACGATCTCTATGATCGCATTACCCGACGCAAAGCTTTAGAAAGTTTAGGTCGTTTGCAAGCAGCAAAAGCTTTACCGATTATCCGCAATTGTTTAACCGATGAAGATATTTATACCGTGGAGAATGCTGTCTGGGCGATCGGCGAGATCGGTACCCAAGAAACCGCCATTTTAGAGGAAATTAGTCAATTATTAGATAAACCTGGCCAGAGTTACCGGACTATTATTCAAACTTTAGCTAAATTAGATTATCAACCCGCCGTCTCGTCCATAGAAAAATTGACAAACTGGCCAGATAAACCGATCGCCAGTGCAGCAATTGCCGCTATTTGCCGTTTAACGGGGGATTATGGTCAGATGGGGCAAGTGGTGGCTTTTCTCCAAGATGATAATGTTAACGCCCGTCGTGGCTCTATTCAAGACCTAATTGATGCGGGTTACTATCAGGCAATTCCCCAAATCTCTCGCTGTCCAGTTTCGATCGCTTTTCGTCTGCGGGGAATTCGTTTATTAGCGGAGGTGGGTAAGGAAAAAGGTCTAACTTTTGCCGAGGTGGAACCCTATCTAGATAGCGTTATTTATGACCATCCCGAAAGTCTTGATTTAGTTCACGAGTACGATCAACCACCGACAATTGATTTTACCATCGGTGAACTCTATCACACGGATTTTGGCCGCTGTTATCTTGCCAGTAAAACTCTTTTAGAAAATTATGCCACGGCGGCCCCAGAAGCTTTATTAACTACTTGGGAAAAAGAGGCTCATAATGATTACGGAGCGCATTATCATGTTATTAAAATTCTCGGTTGGCTGCAATATTCTCCCGCTTACGATCTATTTATCGAAGCCTTAGAAAATACTTCGCCCCAATTCCAAAAATCCCGGGCCGCCGCTGCCATCGCTTTAGGAAATATCGGTGATCGGCGCTCAATTTCTCTACTACATAAGTCTTTGAATAGTCAGATTTTTGATTTAAAATATGCTAGTTTATTGGCCTTAGAAAAGTTAGGCGATCGGGAAGGGAAAAAGATGATCGCCGAGGATGGCGATTGGTTAATTCGATCGAAAGTCAATCGGATTTAATGCCTAGCAATTCTCGGTTATTTTATCGAAAATTTGGGTTTAAATAGGGTCTGCTGAAAAAGTACGGGCGAAGCATTCGGATAGGAAATCTACGGTTTCAGCGATAGGTTATTGCCCGAATGCTTCGCCCCTACAGGATGCGATCACCGCTCAAGATACAAGGTACAGTAGAGAAAAAAGGGAAAACCTCCGTTATCCTTAACGGAGGCTAGATAATTGATTAACAATGTTTGGCTACAATTTCGCCCCACATTCAGGACAGAATTTATTATTCACACTGTTAACCGCGCCACAACTGGGACAATTGAGCATTTCACAACTTCTGGTGACAATTTTCGGTAAACCAATCATACGCGCATTACTTTGACCGGGGGCAACCATGGGATAACAATTTTCGTCTCTAGTAACGATCGCATTGACCAAAACCGGACCATCATGGGCCAACATTTCGGCAATTTTTGCGGCTAATTCCTCTCGATGGCGAATAGTAATCCCTTTAATGCCGTAAGCTTGGGCTAACAGTTCCACATCCGGCATTCCCACTTCCATATTGGAATTAGAATAACGTTCCCCATAGAAAGCTTCTTGCCATTGACGTACCATACCCTGCCAACCATTATTAATAATAATCGTCTTGGCATGAATATTAAATTGGGTGAGGGTGCCTAATTCCTGTAGATTCATCTGGAAACTGGAATCACCACTAATACAGATGACCTCCTCATCGGCAATGGCCACCTTTACCCCCATAGCAGCTGGTAAACCGAAACCCATTGTCCCCAATCCCGCGCTAGAAATCCAACGTCGGGGACCATTTTTGAGAAATTGGGCCGCCCACATCTGATGCTGGCCCACATCGGTGGTGTAGTAGGCGTGGGGTGCTTGACGGCCCACCTCAACGATTACTTCTTGGGGGGAAAGTCTGCCTTCCGGTCGAGGTACTTGCAGGGGATAATCTTGGCGCCAGCGCTCGATCTGGGCTAACCAGGCTTGGGTGCGCTCAGGATTAGTGGGATAATCAAATTCTCTGGCTTTTTGGAGTATTTGTTCTAAAACTACCCGGACATCCCCGACAATCGGCACGTCAGGGGCGCGATTTTTGCCCACTTCGGCGGGGTCTATATCCACATGGATTACCTTAGCTTTCGAGGCGAATTCGTCCAATTTTCCCGTTACTCGGTCATCAAAACGAGCGCCGACTGCAATTAATAAATCACACCCGGTCACGGCAAAATTAGCGTAGGCAGTGCCGTGCATTCCTAACATTCCCACCGAGAGGGGATGATGTTCATCAAAAGCACCGATCCCCATTAACGTGGTGGTGACGGGTAACTGAAAACGCTCGGCAAACTCGGCAATTTGGGCGTGGGCATTCGCGGCGATCGCACCCCCGCCAACGTACAGTAAAGGTTTTTCGGCGGTTTCCAAGAGGTGTAAAGCGGCCTCGATTTGACGGCGATTGCCCTTAACCGTGGGACGATAGCCGGTTAGTTTCACATCTCCCGGTTCGACGGGGATATAATCGCAGGGTTCTAAACCGACATCTTTGGGAATATCGACTAAAACCGGCCCCGGTCGTCCTGTACTGGCGATATGGAAGGCCTCAGCGATGATTCTTGCTACTTCGCTGGCATTTCTAGCCACATAGGAATGTTTAACAATCGGGAGAGTAATCCCATAAATATCGGTTTCTTGGAAAGCATCGGAACCGATGGCCGCCCGACTCACCTGACCGGTGATAATTACCATCGGGATGGAGTCCATGTGTGCGTTAGCGATGCCTGTCACCAAATTGGTCGCCCCGGGGCCGGAAGTACCGAAACAGACCCCCACTTTGCCGGTGGCCCTAGCGTAGGCATCGGCGGCATGGGCGGCCGCTTGTTCGTGGCGCACTAAAATATGTTGTAATTCTCCCCGCTCTTCAAAGCGGTAGAGTTCGTCATAGATGGGCAGGATCGCACCTCCGGGATAACCGAAGATGTGCTTAACACCATGACGTTTGAGACTGTCCATCAAGGCATAAGCCCCAGAACAACGCTGGGGAACCGTTGTTAAAGAGTCATTGGGCTTGGGAAGTGATGAAACCACAGGGCAAACCGTCCAATTTCTAACTAGAGGGATAATTGCAATTCTGTTGCCTAGGATGCAACTTGAAAAATAGCAAAATTGATAACCTTATACTTTTAGTGTATTCCATCTCACCTTTTTGGCCGCAGTTTTTTTTCTTTTTGCATCTTACCCATGCAATATCTGGGGAAGTGGGGTGTAGGGTGTGGGGTGATGGGGAAGTGGGGTGTGGGAATTATGAATTATGAATTATGAATTGGGGAGAGGGGAGCAGGGAGAAGGGAGTGGGGAAGTGGGGTGATGGGGAAGTGGGGTGTGGGAATTATGAATTATGAATTATGAATTGGGGAGAGGGGAGCAGGGAGAAGGGAGTGGGGAAGTGGGGTGATGGGGAAGTGGGGTGATGGGGAAGTGGGGTGATGGGGAAGTGGGGTGATGGGGGATAAGATAATAAATGCTGGTGATTTCACCTGATCTTGACTGAGCCTGGGAGTTTTATGAATAGTCTTTTGATTGCGGCTACGGATACCGATGCGGGTAAAACCGTTGTCACCACTGCTTTAGTGGCTTATTGGCAAAAATACTATCCATCCAAGGCCTTGGGGCTGATGAAATTAATGCAAACGGGTCAAGGCGATCGAGAATGGTATGAGGGTTTATTTCAGGGTCAATTAGAAATGATCACACCGCTGCAATATCAAGCACCCTTAGCGCCTCCTGTGGCTGCTGATTTGGAAGGTCGAGATATTCCTTTGGGGACGGTGTGGCAAGCTCTGCTAAACCTACAAAAAAGCCAAGATTTGGTTTTAATTGAGGGTTTGGGGGGTTTAGGTTGTCCTGTCACTCACGAGCTAACTTTGGCCGATTTAGCGGCTCAATGGCGGTTAAAAACGCTTTTGGTGGTGCCGGTGAAATTGGGGGCGATTTCCCAAACGGTGGCTAATATTGCCCTAGCAGAGCAGAAAAAGGTCAATTTGGGCGGAATTATCCTTAATTGTCTTGAACCGCGCACGGAGACGGAGATAGAGCAGTTAACACCGATCGATTTAATTCAATCCTTGACTAATTGTCCAGTTTTAGGTGTTTTTCCCTTTATCGAAGATCGTCGGGATTTGGATAAATTGGCCTCGGTGGTAGCTAGTTGGCCGGAAATTAAGCTGCCCGCGCATTTAAATTGCTTGTTGAGATGAGGCAAAAGGCACAAGGCAAAAGGCAAAGCTGATTCCCAGCATCTTTCAATTTGACAACAGCCATTGTAGGGCTAATTCATGAATTAGCCCTACAGGACATCGGGGGTGTAAGGGAATAAATTAGGGTAAGTCCAGATATTCTTGTTCTGTTAGGGCAAATTCTGGATCAATGATTTTTACCTCATTATATGTGAGTTGATAGAGTTTGTAAACTAAGCGATCAATCTGCTTTTCTAATTCGCTTGTGTCAGCGTTAGGATCGTCTTTTTTAGCAGTGAGAATTTTGTCAACTAATAACTTAATTTTTATTTGATATTTGTGATCTACAATTTTAATAGGAATCGGCGAAATAAATTGTTTATTCGCTTCAAAAAAACCATTGTCTTTTGGCTTGCCAACTAATTTAAAATAAAAATTTGCAACTTTAGAGTTTAAAATACCCAATAAATATTTTATATCTACTTCATTGATAGGTTTAATTCCATTAACTCGAACGTTATTTAAGAAAAAATCTCCTTTTTCATCAAGAAAACATTGTAAATCAGAGACAGTTTGAGCAACTCCTATTTTAGAGTAATGTTGCTTATCAATATTTTGGTTCCTTCCAAATTGATACCAATAATCATCATTATTAAATTTATTGTTTTCTCAACTTCTCAAAATAGCTTCATTATCTTTTAAATATCTAAAAGCTTTTGGATAATTATTTTTCAATAAATTAATGTCAAACAAAGCAAAATTACCACTCGCTTCATAAGGATGAAGCAAATATTTATTTGTATTTGGAATTTTATACCGTTTGGCATCTGTTCCTGAAATTAGTGGTTTCATAATAGAGTCTTCAATTTCAACTTCTTTATCTAGTATTTTTGAAAAATATATTCCTTGCGAAATTTTGTGTAAATGATAAATATTGTCTGCACTTGTTTGAATCCCAACAAAAATTTGCGCTATTTCACCTAAAGGTTTTGAATTTAACTCAAGCTTTTCTTTGATTAACAAAATATGTTCTTTTCCCAAACTCCAATTATTTTCATTTAAGCTAGAAAAATAAATTTCCGAAAATCCTTCAGTCTCAAAGTTATCAGCTTCTGTTTTTAAATATCTAAAAAAAGGTCTAGGTCTTTTACTGAATTGTTGACAAGCAGTATAAATAGTTGCATCAATAAAAACTTGGGTAGAGCCAAAATCTAAAAATCTTAATAAATAATGAGATTTAATCATTAAGCTTCTTAGGGGTTTTCCATACTCGTTATAAATCCAAAGAGAAGGCATTATAAAATCAACTATACCGTGCGAATTTAACAAGCTTAATGATTTCTCAACGAAAGGAAGATAAATATCAAAGTTACCTTTTTTTGCTGTTTGATAATTTTTAGAATAATAATCACAAACTAAAGAATTAGATTTTTTTTAATCTTGTATTGAAATATAAGGAGGATTCCCAATGACAACATCAAACCCGACAAAATCCCCGTCATCATTCAACACTTCAGGAAACTCAAACCGCCATTCCAAAGCATTATTATACAGCCTACCGCCTTCAATATCTGCAATTTCAGCAGTTAGCTTATCAATCTCATTATTTAACTTAGTTACTTTTTTCTCCCGCGCTTTTTGCTCCGTCTTAGTCTCCTCAAACAATAAACCCTGATTTTCCAGATTATAAAGTTCCCCTTGTAATTGACGTAACTTCACCTTCTTAGGATCACCAATTAATAAATTAGCACTAAAACCAGCCTTAATCTTAGCAATCAGCGTTTCCATCTCCCGCTTTTGTTCCTTATTTTCCGCATTGCGATAAGTCTGTACCGCATTGCGATATTCCTCAATACTAAACTTCTGCTTCTGTAAAACCTGTTTAACATCCACATCCAACCCAAACCGACTAATCAAAGAATTACCACACTTGATATTAATATCAATATTTGGCAAAGTTTCTAAATTGCCATCCTCGCGATAATAAGCATTCTTTAAAAGCTCAATCCATAACCGCAAGTGACAAATCGTCACGGAATTAGGATTAATATCCACCCCAAATAAACACCCCTCGATAATCGTTTGCTTCTCATGAAATAAGGCTTGCTGTACCCGTTGCTTTTCCTTATTATTCGGATGATAAGCAAATAAACTCCCCTCATCATCGTAAACCAATAACTTATCATTTCGCACCTCTACCCGATAATCTTTTAGCGACTTACCCGAACTATCTAATAAAACCCGTAACTCACTCTTAATCGCAATTATCTCATTCAAAGCGGAAACTAAAAAATGTCCCGAACCCACCGCTGGATCGCAAATCTTCAGGCTATTAATAATAACATTTGCCTCTTTTTTATCCTCAATTCGTTCATATAAATTATCTAAAGTTTGACAATTCCAGCCTTTTACTTCACTAAACTTCTGCATGATCGCTCTTCGTATCGTTTCCCGACACATATACATGGTAATAAAACTCGGTGTATAAAAAGAACCATCTTTATAACCATTAATCTTTTCAAAAATTAACCCCAACACCAAAGCATTAATTAACTTTTCGCTATCTTCTTGAGGATTTTCTAACTCATCTCGATCAAACTTATAAGCATCCAAAAACTCAAACAAATAAGCCAACGCATTTAACTCACCTACTCGCTTATTACCCTGATTATCTTTTAGCACCGTCCCCGCAAAAATGGGTAAAGTTCGCTCCCGCAAATTGCCAATAAAAATCGTTTGGTCTTCCGTCTCCGTTGGTTCAAATAACGAACTATTTAAATAAGGTACATGAGCAAAAGTCGTTTTAACCTTAGCCTCGCGGGTGGTGATTCGGTAGTAGTGATGGCGGCTTAATCCTTTGCTTTGCTGTGCATTGTAGTCATGGATAAAATACCAAAGGGTTCCCCAATGTGATTCTCCATTTTTTTAGAGAAAGATAGACTCTCTCTCACCAGCTGAGAAATCCTTTGTCGAAAGGTATTATTGAATCTTTCAATATGATTAGTTTGACCAGTTTCTTTACCTACTGCCCGATGACGTTTACTAGGAATTACTGTCTTATAGGACTCCCAAAAGTCTGTGTAAGCAACCGCGCATTGTCGGTAAACACCTGGTAAACTGGCCTCAAAGTTTTTTAGCTGATTGACGACTACTATCTCCGCGCATAGCAACCAATAATTTCCCTTGTTTTTCTATCAATTGCCAGCCAAATATAAAACTTTATCGTCTTAGAAAAAACCAAAGACCACATCTCATCACATTCTCTAACCAATTTACCTTTTGGTTTGTCCGA
>NZ_JBHFLL010000184.1:0-21405 GCF_041928595.1 Microcystis sp. BLCC-F209 | reverse complement strand
ACCAATCTTACACAGCCCAAAGTGCGCCGCAATAGCGACTCTTGTTCGGGTGTTGGGTAAAATCGGTAAGAATAGGCTTTTTCCATACCTCACATTTTAGCATATATTTCGTAAACGATGCTCATATTTAACAGCAAAGCCAACCTAGAACGACGGGGTTTCAGACCCAAAATTTCCGATGAGTAACCAGAGAATAGAGAACATCAGGGTCAGAAACGTTGAATCCTGTAATAAAACTTTACATTGACAAGTATGGTTCTTCGTTACTTAGTATAGTTCGATAGGGTGGCATAAATCGACTAAATTCTTATCTGGCAAGAGATTTAATTGATTAGTTCGCTCTAGATCGAAAACAATTGATAAAAATCGCCAAATGCCTTTCTCTATAAGAGTTTCATCCCTTATAACCTCCGTCCATTGCATAACACAAACCGAAGAACCTTATTTAGGGTTTGCGGCAAAAAGCTTTTCGGTGGTGGCAGGGTGTGGGGTAGTGGAGCATTTGGCTGAAATTTCCCTAAACCCCGTAAATCCCTATCACCCTATCTCTCGACTCCTGAATACTGACTCCCCGAGAGATTAAATTGCTTGGGAGGAGACAAAACCCGATAGCTCGCGAAAACGGATCTCATCGCGGTGGGGATCGGCGCGACTAACTTGTACTTGAAAGCGATCGCCTAAAGATACCGAACGCTCAAAACGATGGGGTAATTCTAACCCCAATTCCTCCAATAAAATCAAGCCTAAATTTTCTTCTTCCCGCAGCCAGCGCAACACCAAAGCTTGCCAGACTTGATCTCCCTGTCGTCGCAGAAATTCCAAACTCCAATAACGATTAGTTTGTCGTTCCACGGAGGTGGCCTCTTGGGCCGAACTAGCGACACTATAGAGAATTTCCTGCATTCTATCCCGGGTAAAAGGCAGTTGATCGCCCCGGAGATGGGCTTTTAGTTGAAAATGGGTCAAAAGGTCAGTATAACGGCGAATTGGCGAAGTTACTTGGGAATAGGTATTCAATCCCAGACTAGCATGACGGTTAGGAATCGTCGTCATCTCACTGCGCGGCATACAGCGACGCAAGGCACAGGAACGCACAGGGCCCGCAGGTAGTAAAATTAACTCCTCATCGGGGGGTAATTCCGGTTGTGGTTGTCCGCGGAAAGGCACGGGGATCTCGTGTTCCTGACAGTAGCGACCGGCGATTTCTCCAGCTAAAATCATCATTTCCGCCACTAATTGCCGAGATGGGGAAACTTCCTGCAATTCTACGATAATTTCGTCGTTATCCTTCACCTTAATGGATGATTCTGGCATTTGGATGTTAATCGATCCCTGAGATTTGCGCCAGGCGTGGCGTTGTTTGGCCCAACGGTTGAGAATCCTTACTTCCGGTTCATGCTGCAGATCCAGATGTAACATTTCGTCCACATCTTCGTAGGTGAGGCGATAGGTGGGTTTAATTGTACTAGGATAGATCCGATAATCGGCGATCGCTCCCGTTTCATCGAGGATTACCCCAAAACTCAAGGCAGGACAAAGTTTACCCTGTACCAAACTCATTGGACCTGCGGCCAATTCTAGGGGAAACATCGGAACCATTCCCGTGGGAAGATAGAGACTGGTACTGCGACGACGCGCTTCTAGGTCTAATTCATCATCGGGACACACTAAACGACTAGGATCGGCAATATGAATCCAGAGACGATGACCACCATCTGCAAGAATTTCTACCGATAATCCGTCATCGATTTCCTCGGTACTTTCATCGTCGATGGTATAAATTTTTTGGTGGGTTAAATCGAGACGATTGTTGACATCCGCATCCGCAGGGGGATTGAGTAAATTAAGACGCGCCACATCAAGTACCTTTTTCGAGAATTGAACGGGGTAGGAACTGCGTCGCAGGAAAAGGTTTTCGTGACTACTCCACCATTTCAAATCGACTAACAATTCAAAAGCAGCCTCGGGGGTTTGGGAACGGCCTAGCAGCGAGAGTATGTCCATGGCTGCCGGATATTTTTGTTCGGGTTGGAGGATAAATTTTTCTAGAGATTCCAGACGAATTCGATCGCTTTCTGACCATTCTACCGTTTCACCGGCCAGGGCCTGTTGGAGACGTTGGAGAAATTGGCTTTTTTCCCGTTGACGCTGTTGTTCCACCTCTAGCTGGTGTTTGATTTCCTCTACCTGATTTTCCGAGCGGGCCTCGTAACCATCCCCTTTATTTTTAAAATAAACCTTATCATCACTCAAGAGACAATGGGCTGCATAGCAAAACTGCGGACCACGATCGGAAAAGAGTATCTCGGCCATGGTTTCGGGAGTGACTAACTGATTTTCCCCGGCTAATAATTCCCAGGCCACTTCTAAACCACTAGGATCTAGATAGGGTTGGACTTCTCGCAGAAAATTGCCGATCTCCCTATAGTTGGACGGACCTCCTTTGACAATGTAATCGAAGCGTTGGGGACGCAGTTTATGCGGGTTTCCCCCCTGATCGATGACGATCCAATCTTTTTTACCTTCTGGGCGATCGATCACCCCTAAGCGCCTTTCTCCTTGCACTCGAAATTCTACCAGCGTTCCCTTTTCCACTGTTTTCCTTTACTGCCTATTTATTTTGTCTATTTTGTCTATTTTCTATCATCCTCGATCGATTACTCGATCGGCAAGAGCAATCATCAATCCCCACCCACTAGATAGGTATAACGCCGCAAACTGCGTTCATAATCCTGTAGTAGTAATTGGGATTCTTCCACAGTCATGCGATTTTCCTGCAAAGCTTGTTCACAACGAAGACGAATTCTTTCTAACAGATCTTCCGCAGAATACTGCACATAACTTAATACTTCCGTGATCGTATCTCCTTTGACTAGATACTCGATATCGTACCCCTTGGGACTCATCTGAATATGTACCACGTTAGTATCGCCAAAAAGATTATGTAAATTGCCCATAATCTCTTGATAAGCACCCACCAGAAACATTCCTAGATAATAGGGTTCCGGAGAATGTTTACCGTTTTTGTACTCCAAAGGATGCAATTCTAAAACTGATTTTATGTCCCCGCGCAAATCGATAAACTGGGCAATTTTCCCGTCACTATCACAGGTTAAATCGGCGAGAATACCTCTTTGAGTAGGTTCTCGATCAAGACGATGGATCGGCATAATTGGAAATAGTTGATCGATCGCCCAACTATCGGGAACTGACTGAAAAACCGAGAGATTGGCATAATAAATTGAGGCCATAATTTGCTCTAAGTCTTCCAAGTCATCGGGAACATAATCCTGTTGTCGGGCCACTTGCAGAATTTTGTGACAACAAGCCCAGTACAATTGTTCGGCTCTAGCTCGTTCCTTGAGACTGAGATAACCGAAATTAAACAGACTAATCGCCTCCTCTTTGAACTGTCCCGCATCGTGATAAGCTTCCTGATAATTGCGCTCATCGATACCCGTGTAGGTTTCCCAGAGATTACGGAGGATGAGGTGTTCTTTCCCATTGCAGGGATCGGGAGGGTTTTGGGGAACCTCACTACTTCCCAAGATATCAAAGACTAACACCGATTGATGAGAAGCGATCGCCCGGCCACTTTCACTGATGAGAATTGGGGGTGAAATCTGGGCATCTTCACAAGCTTCTTTGACCTCAGCCACGATATCATTAGCATAATTCTGCATATTGTAGTTTTTTGAGGCGTAGAAGTTAGTTTTTGAGCCATCGTAATCGACCCCTAAACCACCCCCCACATCAAGATAGGTCATATTTGCCCCTAATTTCGCTAATTCCACATAAATCTGACTAGCTTCGCGAATGGCATCCTTAATAACGCTGATAGCGGAGATTTGCGACCCGATATGATAGTGCAGCAGTTGCAGACAATCTAACATCCCCGCTTGTTCTAATTCCGTCACCACCGTTAGGATTTCCGGGACGGTTAAACCGAATTTTGCCCGGTCTCCCGTGGAACATCCCCAACGGCCCACCCCTTTTGTCCCCAGTTTCGCACGCACTCCCAAATGTGGGGCAATTCCTAACTGACGACTGACGCGCAGGGTTAAATATAATTCTTCCAATTGTTCGATGACAATCAAAGGCCGATGACCGAGACGAGTGGTCAATAGGGCAGTTTCCAGGTATTCTTTGTCCTTATAGCCGTTACAAATTAGCAATGGTTGTGTTTTGTCATTTTTGCCGTTTAAGGCAGGTTCTAGGGTCGCTAAAGCAATCATTAGCTCAGGTTTTGAACCAGCCTCCAACCCAAATTGATAGGGTTTGCCAAAACGCACTAAAGACTCGACGATGTGACGGTGTTGATTGCACTTGATCGGATAGACACCGCGATAGACATTGGGATAATTATAACGGGCGATCGCTCGGTTAAAACAGGCATTCAGGCGCTCGATCCGGTCTTCCAAAATATCACTAAACCGAATTAACAGCGGTAAACCGATATTCCGCCGCTTAATCGCCGAAACTAACTCGTATAAGTCCAAAGAACCGCCCCTTTCTCCCTGGGGCGAGACGGTAATATTTCCTGCGGCATTGATCGAGAAATAGGGTTCTCCCCAGCCTTGGATGCGATAGAGATTTTCGCTATCTTCGATCGACCAATGTTTAACGGGGGCAACTTTTTCGAGGTTGTTACCGTCAGAAGGGGTCAGATCCACTGGAGATAATTGCTTTTCTTGTTTCTTAAGTTGAGTTTTACCCGCCATTGTCTATCGATCGCTCCGTGTGAGACTCCGATCTTCTATCTTAAGTCAGACTTCCTGTCTGCGACCAAGATTCCGATCGTGATAGAATCTATTAGCCGTTAGGAGGCAGGATTCAGGAGACAGGATTCAGGAGACAGGAGTTAGGAGATTATTTGTATTTTCTCCCCACTTCCCACTTCCCACTTCCCACTTCATAATTCATAATTCATAATTCCTTCTCCCCATCACCCCTATCCCCCAACTCCCCATTCCCTTCTCCCCAAAATTTTATAGTGAACCGCTTATGAATTTATTAGACTCAAAAGGACGTTTATTCGGTAAATTTAGCTTGCTTGATATCGGAGCGGCCTTAGTAATTTTATTGACAATTATCGGTATTTTTGTTGTGCCGGGGACGAGTGGTAAAAGTACGATCGCTCAAGTCACCAAAGAACCCATAGAAGTGGATGTTATTGTCCGGGGTTTAAGTGTTCTTAATCCCAACGCTTTGATTAATCAATTCAATACCGAGAAGAAAACTAATATTGTTATTCGTAATCAACCGGCCGGTCAAGTGGACATAAAAAATGTTAAACCTTTATCGAGAAATGTCTTAGTTCCGCAGCCGGATGGTAGTGTGAAAGTCCTACCCGATCCCCGCACGGAAAACTATTCTCAAGATATGATCATGACTCTCAGTGGTCAAGCGGAAGTTACCGATACCGGTGCGGTTGTTGGCGGTCAAAAGGTGAAAATTGGCACTTTAATCGAGTTAGAAGGAGATAATTATAATTTCAACACCAGTGTTATCGATGTCCGTTTACCAAAAAGGTCTTAATCAGTGACCAGTGAGCAGTAAACAGTGAAAAGACAGCAGGAAACTTCCATGTAACACTGCTCACTTGAAAACTCAAATCTGATAACTGATAACTTACCCACTGATAACTGATAACTGATAACTGATAACTGATAAGAGGATTAACTGCTATTTATACACCGCCTTTAGCTCGTTTGATCGAGCAGTTACAAAAATTACCCGGAGTCGGACCCAAAAGCGCTCAACGTCTGGCCCTGTATATTCTCAAGCGACCAGAACAAGATGCGATCGAATTGGCCCAGGCGATCGTAGCAGCGAAAAAACAAGTAGGATTATGTCAGGTTTGTTTTCACCTTTCGGCCGAACCAATTTGTGAAATTTGCCGCAATCCCAACCGGGAAACGGGGACTATCTGTGTGGTGGCTGACTCCAGAGATGTGATTGCTTTGGAGAAAACTAGGGAATATTCGGGCAAATATCACGTTTTGGGCGGTGTTATCTCACCTATGGATGGCATTGGACCGGATCAATTAAATATACAGTCTTTAGTCACCAGAGTCAGCCAGAAAAAAATTCAGGAAGTTATCTTAGCTATCAGTCCCAGTGTCGAGGGAGAAACCACGACTTTGTATATTGGGGGTTTACTGAAACCCTTCACTAAAGTTACCCGTATCGCTTTCGGGTTGCCCATGGGCGGCGATCTGGAATACGCTGATGAAGTAACCTTAGCGAGAGCTTTAGAAGGTCGTCGGGAATTGTAAAATCTCGCCAAGGTTGGGATTAAGTAGGGTTTGCTGAATAAATGTGAAATGTAGGCAAGGTAAGGGTTTTGTGGCTTTTCTCGTGAAACAGGTGCAAGATTTTGAAAGAATCGTGCTTCAACACCTTGCGTCTTCATCGGCCCGTGTCCTGTAGGGGCGAAGCATTCGGGCAATAACCTATCGGTGAAACGTAGATTTTCTATCCGAATGCTTCGCCCGTACTTTTTGCCGCAAACCCTAAGTAGGGAGGCACAATTATTTGTAGGATGGGTTAGCGGTAGTGTAAACTATGCGGGCGTTGGGTTTCATGCTTCAACCCAACCTACGTTCATCTTATATTTAATTCCACCCACCTACTTAGACATTATTGAGGACAATTATTCAGCCCGACTACTCAAAGGGTTATTGAGATTGCCGGTGCCTGGACGTTTAACATTATGGGATTGTAGGACTGAGATCGCCTGTTGGTACTGGGGATCATCCTTAGTTCCCAGCAAAGAAGGATCATCGCGGAAGCGCAGCTGTTGTTCCCGGGTTAACTCAATCTGCACATCGGGTTTAATGCCTTTTTTATAGATATTTTCGCCGTTGGGGGGATAATAACGGGCAATTGTCACCGCTAAACCAGAACCGTCGGAGAGGGTGTGTACCGATTGGACGGTACTTTTGCCATAGGTCGATGTACCCACTAAAGTCGCCCGGCCATTTTCTTTTAGGGCCCCGGCGAGGATTTCGCTGGCGCTGGCGGAACCTTTATTAACCAAAACTACGAGGGGTAAATCGGTAATAGCGGTGTTATTGGCACTAAATTGACGATCTCCGCCCCGTCGATCGATGGTGCTAACGATTTTGCCCTGTTTCATCCACATGCGAGCGATATCGACACTAGCAAATAGTAAACCCCCGGGGTTGCCCCGCAGATCGAGAACATAGCCGGATATCTGTTGTTGACTTAATTCCTCGATCGCCTCTTTCATTTGTTCGGCTGCGTGGGAACTAAATTCATCTAGTTTAATATAACCAACTTTCACCCCACCTTCCTGTTTCAGGGTATAGCTAACCGAGGGGATTTCGATATCTACCCGGGTCAAAGTCACTTCAAACACGCCTCGATCGGGACGGGCAAGCTGTAAACTAACGCTAGTACCCACTTCTCCCTGTAGTGCCTCCATTGCCTGTTCTAGGGTCATTAAAGCGGTGGGTTTGCCATTAATTCTGATCAGGCGATCGCCGCTTTTTACTCCTGCTTCCTTGGCGGGGGATTTTTTCACCGTATCGACAACGATCAGATCGCTAGTGCGCTGATCGAGGGACAAACGTATGCCAATTCCCGATAATTCTCCGGAGGTTTGACTGGTGAGGACAGAAAATTCACTAGGAGTTAAAAAACGGGTATAACTATCACCCAATTCCTTTAAAGCTTCCCGGATTGCCGTGTAAGCTTGTTGGGGATTAGTATAATTTCTGCTTAACAATTCTTGACGTTTTTTTTGCCAATCAATTTGATGAAAACCACGATCTACAAATTCATTATTAACAATTTGCCAAACCTGGTCGATGATTGCTTTCGGGTTATCTTCTAAGGGTTTTTCCCCTTTGGCTGCGGGGGTGAGGACCATCAGGGAACTAACTGCTAGGGTAGCGATCGCACCTCCAGATAGGAGTTTCTGCACGGAAACGAACGAGGGACGCGACTGGTTCATAAAGACAAGGCCAAAATAAGATTGACGTTTCAATAAAGCCATTCAAAAAGCGGGAGCATTTTGCCTTCGAGGGAGGTGAGGAGCAGTGTTAACTACGACTTCCGTATAGATAAGGGAGTTCCTTGTCTGGCTCTAATATCCACTATAATTCTAGTTCTATAAAATCGAGTAATATCTGGCGATGAATTTTTCCTAAAGGACGAGTCTGATTAATCTTCTGGGAATAGTATTCCCCTTGACGGATGGCATCTGGGGGTAATAAAGCTAAATCTTGCCCTTCCGTTTGCACTAATTTTTCTAATTCCACGGTCAGGGGTACATGATAAAGATAACGGGAGAGATTATCATCGTTATAAGAGCGAAAATAGCGTAAACTAGGGGCTTCGTAGTTAATTTCTTCTTTTAACTCTCGTTTTAACCCTATTTCTGGACTTTCACCCGCTTCTAAGTGACCACCAAATAAACCCCACACCCCCGGATAGAGAATCGTCGGGATGTCGTCGCGCAACTGCATTAAAAATCGACCGTCCTGTTCCAAAATCGCCAAAGCAACAAATATCATCAGTTATCAGTTATCAGTTATCAGTTATCAGTTATCGGTTTTTGGTATTTTCTTGGCAGGTTTTTAGAATAGCCCAAAGCATTTTACCAATTTCCTCTGCGTCATCATTGATACTTTGAAAGGCTCTTTCCTCTATGTAATTCGTGTCTTTCAATAGAGACAGCCAATACTTTGTTTCTAGACATTCCTTATAAGCTATTGACATTTTAGCTCGAAAATCAGCTTGAGAAATGGCTCCATTAGCCTCGGCAATGTTAGACCCGATTGAAGTGCCACTCCTTAATAGCTGTTTTGACAAAATATATTCTTGTTTAGTCTCACACAAATATTTATAGCCTTTAACAATCCTAAGGGCAAACTTATAAGCTTTGTCATAAACTTTACTCTCCATCTGTTTGCCCCGCTACTGATTACTGATTACTGATTACTGTTTTTCTCGCTTTGTTTATGGGGCAAAAAGAAAGCATCAAGGGGATCTTGGACGGGTTTAACCACTGCGGGGGGTTTGGGGGTAATCGCTTCTGCGACGGGTTGCGCGGGTGGATTGGGTTTAACGGGGGTAACGACGGGAGTTTCTGGGGGTTTCGTTTCAGCTGCGCTGGGAATTGTCACCTGTCGGGGATTTTCGAGGGGTTTAGTTGAAACTGGGGGAGAATTGTTTTCTGGGGGTTTAACTTCTGAGGTGGGGGAAGGTTTAATTTCCGGGGACGGGGAAGGAGTGGGAACCGAATTAACCGCTACTGCATCCATCTGTTCTAATTCCAGCACATACACTTCGTTAATAGTTTGGGAACCCTGGGGAATAGCCTCAAAGTCAATTTTGCCCTTAATGACGATTTCTTCGCCTTGACGGGGTAATTTATTGCTATTGGTGCGAATCCAAATCTTGCCGGAACCATCCCGCAAAAGATAGGCCCCTCCCGCTAAAAAAGGGGCATAATTGCTGACAGTTCCCCTAAGATAAACTAAAGCGCCTTTTGGTTTTTCCTGTAGTTGCTCGATCGCTGTTAGGGGAGGATCACCGATGTAGGGAACGGCAATACCGAGGTCAGCAAGGGTACTACAACCGAATAACCCTAGCAATAATAATAAACTGCCGATGCGCCCTACACGAGTCTGAATAGACATTCTTGCTTTAACCTTAACGAGTGCGATTAGCCAATCTTTTTGACCATAGAATGGATCCGAAAGATTTTTGTTCTCGGTATTATCATAGAATGTCCGTAACTACTTGCCAAATTCTCGACGGGAAAGCCTTAGCTCAAAAAATCCAACTTGGTCTAGGAGAGCGCATCCAGACGCTAAAATCTCCAATGGGAAGACCTCCGGGGTTAGCGGTGTTGATGGTGGGGGATAATCCCGCTAGTGCCGTTTATGTCCGCAATAAGGAGAAAGCTTGTACTAAAATCGGTATGGCCTCTTTTGGTCGTCATTTTCCCACCGATACAAGTGAACTAGAAATTTTAGCGGAAATTGTCCGTCTCAATCAAGATGAGCGGGTGGACGGGATTTTAATTCAATTACCTTTACCTAAGCATTTAGATGCGGTTTCCCTTCTCTACCAAATTGACCCGAAAAAAGATGCTGATGGCTTACATCCTCTCAATTTAGGCGGTTTAGTGCGGGGTGAGGACTGTATCCGCAGTTGTACTCCTGCGGGGGTCATGGCACTGCTGAAAGAATATAATATTCCCATAGCTGGTAAGCACGCGGTGGTACTGGGTCGCAGTATTCTAGTGGGGAAACCTTTAGCTTTAATGTTATTGGAGGAAAACGCTACGGTAACTATTGCTCACTCGCGCACAGAAAATCTGGCAGAAATAACCAGAAGTGCCGATATTTTAGTACCTGCGGTCGGTAAAGCCAATTTAATCACCCCGGATATGGTAAAACCTGGTGCGGTGGTGGTGGATGTGGGGATTAATCGCGTCGCTGACCGTTTGGTGGGAGATGTGGACTATGCTGGGGTTTTAGAAGTGGCTAGTTATCTTACTCCTGTTCCCGGGGGTGTCGGTCCGATGACGGTGGCAATGTTATTAAAAAATACCTTGTTAAGTTACGAACGCAAGTTATAAATCCTCAGCTACCAGCTATCAGCTATTCAGTGATTCGGCTCTCTTGGGTTCGGTGGGTAAAATCTATTCTAAAATACAGTCTTGCTGGCGAGTGCGTGGAACGAACCACAAAGACACAAAGGACACAAAGATTGATCGCTTCTATATAAGTTAAACTAATCACACAAAGAATAAGAGGGCCGTAATTCTACCGATACAATCCTTGATTTTTTTTTAACTATGTTGGTAGAATTTTACAAAACTGAATAAACTAGGAGCTTTTCGGTCATGATCTTTATTATCCCGATTATTCTTGGTGCGGCGGCCTTAGTTACTGCTGGTGTGGGAGTTAGTGCTGGTGCTGATGGTGTATCCAAGCTACAAAAGGCGCAAAAAATTGGCAAAAGTGCCGAACAAAGATACAAAAAAGCCAACAAATCCCTAGAAAAAAAGTTTCAAGCTACCCAAAAATTCGCGGAAGAATACGGTCAACTGCAAATTAATGTCAAAATCAACACCATCGGCAGATTTATTAAGTTTATTAGCAGAATTGATCAAAGAATAGGTCAAAGACTTGGTCAAAATTCCTCCCCATCCCATCAACGCTTCTTAGAAGGGTTTGAGGGATTTTCTGCCGAACAATTCAAGGAATATAAAGCAGAAGTGTTAGACGCGCAAAGTTTGGCTGTGGGGGGTTTAAAAGCAGTGAGAGTCGCTTCGGCAGCCAGTCAGACAACCCTAGGATTAATTGGTCTTTTCGGTACTGCTAGTACAGGAACAGCAATTAGTGGACTTAGTGGGGTAGCCGCTTGGAATGCTACCTTAGCATGGTTAGGAGGTGGTTCTTTAGCTGCCGGTGGTGGTGGTATGGCTTTGGGAACAGTGGTTTTAGGAGGTATTACCGTCGGACCTGCTTTAATGATTGGTGGTTTTGTCTTAGGAGGAGAAGGGAAAAAAGCCCTAACTAAAGCTATCGAATACGCCAAGGAAGTGGATAATAAAATAGCTCAGTTAGATAAAAGTAAGAGTTTTTTAGGACAAGTTCAGCGCAGAATTAAGGAGTTACAATACCTCGTTAATAGTCTGAATAGTAGAGCTATTCAGAGTTTAAATGAACTGGAGTCACGAGCTACTTTTAATCCCCATCTAGAGGAAGATGCAGCCAAGTTTCGGGAGGTACTGCTTTTAATTAAAGCTTCATCGGAAATCATGAAACTACCCATCCTAGACGAAAAGGGAAAATTAACCAAAGCAACGGAAAATCTCGGAGAAAAGTACCGCCATCTCTTAGAAAGCTAATAGTAGGATGCCTGCCAAGTAGCTGGTTATAATATAATTAAATTAAAAATGGATTTTAGGTTCGATCCCCCCTGCCCCCCTTGATAAGGGTGGTGTCTGATAATTTTTAACGCCTACCTACTCAGAAATAAAGAAAATAGTATAAGAAACGCTCTAGAATTTAATTTAACAAATATTACCGAGTATTTCAATTAAAGTTAACTCTATTTCTGAAAAGAATTCAATAAAAATACTTTCACCTCGATAATATTTCTGCATAGCTTGATAACTACCCTGCAGCGGATGACGATAAACTTCTAAACATTCTTCCTTGAGATTGATAATCCAAACTTCTTGAATATTTGCTTCCGCATAAAGAGGGATTTTAGTATAGCGATCATAATCGAGGGTAGAATCAGAAACTTCAATAATTAAATAGATATCTTGGGGACCAGGATAGGCATCAACATAAAAATCCGATCGAGGTATTAGTAAACTTAAATCTGGTTCTGGTTGAGAGTTATTATTTAATCTAATCGGATTTTGCACTCCTAAGAGAATAAGATCGCCAAATTTTCGATAAAATAACTGTGTTAATCTAGCTATACAGGCAGCATGACGAGTTCCCATCGGTGACATTTTGATAATTTCTCCTCGAATTAATTCCACTTTTTCATCGGGTTTGATTATTCCCTGGGTTGCCATTTTTTCGTATTCTTCCACCGTAAACTTACGGGTAATCAGTGATAAAGACATTTTAAATAAACTCCTACTTTTTCTTTATTCTATCTGGGCAGCTTGCCAAGGGGTGAATTATCGGTATTTAAACAATTAATCGGGGGGATAAATTAACTTTTTGGGGACTTGTACTGATTTTTCGGGAAAAATCAGCGCTTGCCATGGCGACAAAACCGCTAGAGCTAACGTCTAGAAAGCTGGGGTCGGATCGAAACTGCCCCAAAAAAGCTACTATAGGCCAGTTGCCGATGTTAAAAAAAATAGCCGTTCCCATCTGGAACATTAAGTCGAGAAATTTTATGGTTAAGCGAAAACAGCCTTATAGTTTAATTTATCTGCTCACTCTGGTAATCGGTTTAGTGATTGCGATCGCACCTGACGGACAAGCACAAACCCCCGACTCTAACAATCCCGCCAGTGATCCTAACGAATTAAAACCATTAAATCAAGCTGATAGTCTGTTGAGTCTTCAGGGGGGACAACGTTTAGTGGAAGAAGCGAACGCCGCTATTAATGCCGCTAAATACAGTGTCGCTGTGGAGAAACTCAATCAAGCGCGTCGGATTTTTAACCAACTATCTAACTATCATCTGCAATTAGCTAATAGTTTCTCAGGAATTGACCCGAAAGTATTCGATTCTCAGCGTCAAAGTGCTTTAAACACGGGACAAATGCGGGATGAAGCCACCTATAAGCTTGCTTTGGTCCATAGAGCGCAAAATCAGCCAGAATTGGCGGTTCCTTTGTTAATTCAGGTGATTCAATCCCAAAACCCCACCAGTGAATTAGGACAAAAAAGCTATCAACAACTCTACGAGATGGGATTTGTCAGCACACCCATCTCCGCACCGACTCCCACCTCCGCAACTCCTAACAACTCCCCCCCACAGCAGTAAATTTTGTCCCCATTGACGAGCTTTCGGTAACAATGGGATCAGAGTATCTTTAATTGTTTTGAGGAGTTAAGATGGTTGACTTTCGCCAAGTAGAAGCGATGATTCAAGAACAAATCCCCGATGCACAGGTGATGGTTCGGGATTTAACGGGAGGTGGTGATCATTTGGAAGCGGTGGTTATTTCTGGCGAATTTGCTGGCAAAACCCGCGTTAAACAGCATCAAATGGTTTATGGCGCTTTACAATCGGCACTGGCTACCGAAGCCATCCATGCTTTGGCATTAAAAACCTACACTCCCGACAGTTGGGCAGCAGAAAAATAACAGTTATCAGTTATCAGTTATCAGTTATCAGTTAGTTTTTTGGCTCTCTTAGGTTTGGTGGGCAAAATGTATTCTAAAATACATTCTTCCTAGCGAGCGAGTGGAAGGAACCACAAAGACACAAAGGACACAAAGATTGATCGATCCTATATAAGTTAAACTTATCACACAGAACCTAGAAGAGCCAACTACCCAATTCATAATTCATAATTCATAATTTCCACACCCCACACCCTACCCCCACGAAAAACTTTTTGCCGCAAACCCTAATTACTTATGGTTAGTCCTTTACTGGAACCCTTTCGAGAAGCCTATCGCAATTTGGAACTTTTACCCCTGCGATCGGATAAAGAATTACAGCGTTTTGCTGTTAAATACGGCACAGAAATTATCGACGAATTAGAACAATTGGTAGAAGATAGTCCTTCGGAAGACGGAAAAATTATTCTAGCAGGACATAGAGGTTGTGGTAAGTCAACCCTACTCTACGAATTTAAAAGAAAGTTAGATGATCGCTATTTTGTTGTTTTCTTCTCGATCTCAGACATGATCGAAATGTCAGACGTAAATCATGTTAATATTTTATTCTCGATCGCCGTTCAGATGATGTCAGAAGCGGAAGCCCAAAATTTAACTATTAAAGATTCTATTAAAAAAAGCTTTTATCAATGGTTTGCTGAACAAATTCGCACCGAAACTAATCAAGCAGATGCCACTGTCGAAACGGGTTTTAACTTTTCTGCTTTACTAGCTCACATTAAAGGAATTCTCAAGATTAATTCGACTATTCGTCAGGAAATTAAACAAAAATATGAGCGGAGAATTACCGATCTAGTTGCCCAAATTAACATTATAGCTAGTGCGATCGAGTCCCAAAGTCAGAAAAAAATCTTAGTAATTGTTGATGACATTGATAAAATTGACTTAGCACAGGTAAGGGATATTTTTCAATCCCATATTAAAGCGATTATGTTGCCCGGTTTTCGGATTATTATGACTATTCCGATCGCCGCTTTAAGAGAAGTAGCTTTAAAGGCAACTCTCCAAACAGAAACTAATGATCAGATTGTACAAATGCCTGTATATAAACTCTTTAAACAGGGAGAAATTAATTCACCTAATGCTATACCCGATCCGCAAATTATTGCCACTTTAACCGAGATTATCACTAAGCGCATCGATTCCGCTTTAATCGATCCTGACACCCTCGAAAAAATTTGTCTTTATAGTGGGGGAGTGTTACGAGAATTAATTCGCATTACTAATGATTGCTGTCGGGTTTGTTTGCGATCGGTTCGTCGTTATCCTGATGATAATACCCTAAAAATTGATCAAGCTGTTCTAGAACAATCAATCACAGAACTTAGTCTCGATTTTGCTGAAAGTATCGGTACAGCAGATGAGGAAATTATTAAAACTGTTTATGAAAAGTCAAAACCGAAGGATCTCAAGGATCAAAATTTTCTAGATCTGTTGCATGGTTTATATATTTTGGAATACCGCAATGGCGATCTCTGGTATAACGTGCATCCGATTGTGGTTGAGTTAATGAAAAAAAGAGGAACAATTTGAATGGGATAAGTAAGTAGTTATAATTAAATTGAAGATGGATCCCCCCTTAATCCCCCCCTGATAAGGGGGGTGCGGATCACCCCTTGATCCGTAGGGTTGATTCATGAATCAACCCTACCTAATGGGGGTATCTGACAGTTTTTAACAGCTATCCACTTATTATGAATAATGAAACATCTTCAATTATTGACCAAAATGAGAGAGAATACGAAGGTTTAATCGTGTCTCTAGAGGCAAATCAAGAGAGATTAAATATATTGATTTGTGTGTGTGATCAGGAAAAATTGCGAGAAGAAATCATCGATCGCTATAGCCAAGAATTAGAACCAGTAATCCCTTGTTATCGGATTGATTTAGATCAAAAAGAACCGAGTTTAAGAGCAGCAATTGCTAGTTTAGTCTCCAGAAAACCAGAGTTATTACAAAGCAAAAACGCCGTGATCACAACCACAGGAGTGGAAAAATTACACTCGATCTCGCGTAGCGAGCGCGTTGCGACCGAATGGCAACGGGAAAAATCGGAACTAGATAAATTTTTTGGTTATCTGCAATGGACAAGGGAAGGATTGCGAGAATTTCCCTATTCCATTGTTCTTTGGGTAACAAGCACAGTGGAGGTAAATTTACGCAAAAAGTCCCCCGATTTTTGGAGTTGGAGAAAAGGAGTTTTTCGCTTTATTTCTCCTCCAAGTAACTTTTTACCTTGTCAGGAATTTTTACCAATTTTACAATCTTTTGACGAAATTACTATAGATAAAGATATTCCTTCAATCTCTAAGGAAGACTTGTTAGAACTAATCGAGCAAATCGAGGTAAATAAAGGCAAAAAAGAGCCAAGACTAGCGAGTTTATATGCCAGTTTAGCTAAAATTTATAAAAATCGTTTATTAAATCTGCCATTGTCAGATTATCGTCAGGAACAACAGCTTGCGATCGAGTATTATCAAAAGGCGATCGATTTACAAAAAGAGTTAAATCTAGAACTTGATTTAGTTGCGAGTCTCGACTCATTAGCAGGTATTTACTATTTCCTAGGAGAATACCAAAAAGCGATCGAGTTTTATCAACAGTCCTTAGCAATCTTTCAGAAAATCGGAGATCGCTGGGGAGAAGCAGATTCTTACAATAATTTAGGCAATGCTTACCGTTTCCGAGGAGAATACCAAAAAGCGATCGAGTTTTATCAACAGTCCTTAGCAATCTTTCAGGAAATTGATGATATAAGGGGAGTAGCGTATTGTTACAATAATTTGGGCAATATTTACAATTCCCTAGGAGAATACCAAAAAGCGATCGAGTTTCATCAACAGTCTTTAGCGATCAAACGGGAAATCTCTGATATAACAGGAGAAGCTTATTCCTATCTAGGTTTGGGGAATGTTTACGATTCCCTAGGAGAATACCAAAAAGCGATCAAATTTTATCAAAAGTCCCTAGAAATCTTTCAGGAAATGGGGTATATCATAGGAGAACCAAAGACTCTGTTTAATCTGGGACTTACCTACTATAAACTCGATCGTATATCGGAAGCGAAAGAAGCATATCTTCAAGCGCGGGAATTATATCAAGCATTGGGGTTAGCAGGATATGTTCAATATTGTGATCAGGCAATTCGGCAATTATAATTAACCAGTTGCGATCGAGTAAAAATTTGTTGCTTCCCCCTTGACTTTTGCTTGTTTTAATGCTAGTAATTACCAGACTTGATTGCTAATCTCACCCGATTTTAAGCCAAAACTGGTTAAAAACCGCCATAACGTTCCTCTAACCAGGGATCACCTCGTCGATGGTAGCCATTACGTTCCCAGAAACCCGATTGCTCTCGATCGAGAAATTCTAGACCATTAATCCATTTAGAACTTTTCCACGCGTAGAGATGGGGAACAACTAAACGCAGCGGCCCCCCGTGGTCGGGAGGTAAAGGTTGACCAAACAGTTGAAAAGCGAAAAAATTATCCTCGTGCAGGAATTCCTCTAGGGTGAGGTTGGTGGTATAACCCCCGTAACAGTGTTGCATGACGTGGGTAGCTTCCAGCAGCAGGTCAATTAAGGTCATCAAATCCGATACCTTAACTCCCGTCCAAGTCACATCTAATTTTGACCAACGGGTGACACAGTGAAAATCCTTAGTAAATTCCGACTGCGGTAGGGTCATAAAATCCGACCAGTTAAAAATTTTAGTCGTGGCCACCTTTCCCCAAACCTTAAATAACCATTCCTCGGTCTTGATTTGGGGAGTATCCCCGTAGGTAAGCACAGGAAAACCACTAGCGAGATATTGGCCCGGGGGAACTCGGTCTTGATCGGGAGATTCTGGTTTTTTAAAGAATTTGCCTAACATTAGTTGAGACTCACAACGAAAACCCTAAACAAATCTTAAAATATTAGGGAGCGAAAAGGTTTTCTCAACCTCACTCCCCACTATCAAGTTATTCCTCGTCTTCCCCTTCTTCTTCCTCTTTAGTGGGATAGACAAAGCTGTTAGAACGACCAGAAAGGACAGATTTACCCAAAGATAAGGCTTTTTGCGCTTCCCGAGCCGCTTGTTTTCTCCAGTGCGCTCTCCGTTGGTCGCGCTTGGCATTTGAGGTTTTCTTCTTGGGACAAGCCATAGTATTTTAACGATAGTTATAGACTCACAACCTTTCTATTCTACTCCCTATTTCCCTAATCGGCTCGCCAACTTGTCCGATTCCCTCCCTCACTACTGCCCAAAATATTGATAAAACTTAATATTTATCATTGGCTTACCTATTTATGTTTAAAATCCTATATAGCTATGTAGTCAAGTAATTTCCATCATGGTCACTACCGTCGAACCCAGAGTTTTAAGTTCACTGATTACTGTTTACTGTTTACTGTTTACTGCTCACTGAAAAATCCCCCACACCCTACACCCCCACTTCCCCAACTCCTTTAATCTTTCCTACAATTCTGGGTATCTCTAAAGATAGATAAACAGCTAAGGTATATCTATGTCACTGGAAGAAGGATTAAAATGTCTGCAGCTAAAGGATTACGCAAGAGCGGTGGAATTACTGGAAGAATATTGTCAACAATCGGCTAATTTTTATTCTCCCTTATATATTCAGGCTAAAATGGCTCTTGCTCGGGCCTATCGCGGCAATAATCAACGGCAACAAGCGATCGCATTAGCCTTGGAATTAGAAAATCATCTTGATCAGGAAGTTAGTCAGTGGGCCAAAGGATTACTGACAATCTTTAGTGCTGAACAAAAAACCCCCGGTATTGCCATTAATGGGGTCAAATCTCGATCGCTGCCCAAGGCAGGACGAGCAGCACAGGTAAGCGTGCGGTTATGCCGGGTTATCCCCGCCAATAGACTTATTTTTGCTAAACTATTGACAATCACGGCTTTTTATGCTATGGTGTCGAGTCTTTTTTTTGCAATTATCCGTTTGCTCCCCATCCCTGGGGAGACGGGTGTAATTATTGCCTTGCTCTTGACGAGTTTCTTAGGCGGACTCATCCTTTTTATCGCCCCGAATCTAATTGATTGGACACAAGAACGTCTGTATCGAGTGCGTTGGGTGTCCTTAGCGGAAATTAAACGGGATAGCCCAGAATCGGCGGCAGTAATCGGGCGTATATGCCGAGAAAAAGGGTTAGAACCGCCAAAACTAGGCATTATCGAAGATGGACAGCCCCTCGCTTTTACCTATGGCTCTCGACGGGGTAATGCTCGCTTAGTAGTTGGCAGAGGTTTATTTACCTATCTCGACGATGAGGAACTAGCGACGGTATATGCTCATGAATTAGGGCATATTTGGCAGGGAGACTTTGCCCTGATGACTATCTGTGCTAGTTTCGACCATTTAAGCTGTTATATCGATTCTTTTGCTCAAAATCAAGGTAATAGTTTTAAAGACACAGTTTTTCTAGGCCTTCTCTCATCAATTATCACTATTTTTAGGCAAATTCTTGTTTTTTGCAGTCTTTATCTGTCTCGTACTAGGGAATACTTCGCCGATCATTTTGCTGCCCAAGTTACCGGTAATCCCAATGCTTTGGCCCGCGCTTTAGTAAAAATTGCCTTTGGTTTAGTCCAAGAAACTGCCCAGTCCAGTCCCCTGTCATTAAGTATAAATGTATTAAATATTGCCCAGGAGCAGGATGGGATCATTGCCGGTAACGTTTATGGTATCGCATTGGAGTCTCGCCGGATCGGACAGAGTTTTCTCTGGGATATATATAATCCTTGGGCAAAATGGTTAGAGTGGCAATCTAATCATCCCCTGACTGGTAAAAGGATTGGCGCTTTAGCTAACTATGCCCGACAGATGGATCTAGATATAGAATTTAGTCTGGAGGAAATATTACGCCAAGAAATAGAATTAGATCGCAAGAAACTCCATCAAAACTTTTTGCTGCGACTATGTTTATATTATGCCTGGGGACTAGGCTTTATTATTGGGGTTGTCATCGCTGGTTTTCTTGGTCTGAAATTTAGCTCTTGGGCTGCATTGGGGCTAATTTTAGTCGCTGGGGGTTTGGGTATAATTATCAATCGATTAGCCAGTTATCCTCCTCTCAAAAATGCTAGTTTCAGCGATATTTTTTCTTTAACCGATAATCCTTACAGTCATCCCCTCCCATCTATCCCCGTCCGACTCCACGGTGAGTTAATTGCTCAGGGAAAGAATTTTTTTCTGAAAGATAGCACCGGCATAATTCCCCTCGCTCCTAACTATCGTTTCGGTTTTTGGCATAAAATCAGGACTACTAACCCCCCCATGGCAGCAATAAATAATACATCAGTACAGATTCTCGGTTGGTTTCGTCGCGATTTATCTCCTCGTCTCGAATGGAGTCAAATAACTCACTCTGGCGGAAATATTCGGGTTTATCCCCCTTTTTGGTCTTTGGTTAGCGGTTTTGTCCTATTAGTCTCCGGTTTAATTATCGCAGTCACATTATCCCTTTTCTAGCGTTAGGTAGTTGCTGGGATAATAGCCAATCTTTGAGCGCCAATCCCTAAAATTCTCCAGTCTCACACCCCGAAAACTATTGATAACTTTAGGAGTCTAGCAAATGTCTAACGAAACTGTCACCTATTCCCTAGAATCGGTCCTAACCAGAATTGAGAGTAAAATCGACTCCCTTGAAAAACGGATGGATGAGAGATTTGACAAGGTAGATGAGAGATTTGACAAGGTAGAGGACCGGCTAACCAAAGTAGAAATCGGACAGGCCGAACTCAAGGCCGAGTTAAAAGGCGATATTAAAGTATTAGACGAGAAAATCGAGGGGTTAAAGGGAGAGTTAAAAGGAGATATTAAAGTATTAGACGAGAAAATCGAGGGATTAACGGCACGGGTTGGTTATCAGGAGTTCACCAACCGGGGGATTCTGATAGCTTTGGTGGTTGCTGTCTTGGGAGGTGCTGCTAAACTTTTTGGTTTTTTCCCCAATCCCTAGAAGTGGCTCCTAGGCAAGGCTACGAGCTTTATGATCATAATAAATGACCGCTCAAAAACCCAAACTGTATAGATGTATAGCAAAATGTCTAACGAAACTGTAACTTATTCCCTAGAATCGGTCCTTAAGGAAATTAAAGACAGCATCAAGGAAGTCAATCAGAAAATGGACACCTTGCAAAAAGATGTCAATCAGAAAATGGACACCTTGCAAAGAGATGTAAATGATTTAAAGGTAGGACAAGCTAAACTAACTGAGAAAGTCGAAGGGATGGATAAAAGACTAGAAAAAGTAGAAAATGAGCAATACACTCTAGTTAAGGCTATTTCTGACCTACAGGGTTTTCGAGGTCTGATTGTCCCTATCCTTATCGGTGCCATGAGTGCCGCTATCGGTGCAATTATCACCGTTGCTATCAGAATTGGCTCTCCCAGGTTTGGTGGGTAAAATGTATTCTAGGATACAGTCCTGCTGGCGAGTGAGTGGAACGAACCACAAAGACACAAAGGACACAAAGATTGATCGATCATATTGTAAGTTAAACTGATCACACAGAACCTAG
>NZ_JBHFLL010000183.1:0-3458 GCF_041928595.1 Microcystis sp. BLCC-F209 | reverse complement strand
TATTCAGGAATGATAGTTATGGCAATCAGAATCAAACTTTGGGCAGATTATGGAAGTTACCCACTTTGGGGAGTAGATGAAATTGATAACATTGCTCCTGAAGAATTGCCATTAAGTCAAGCAACTATTCAGCGTTTAAACGCATGGCAGGATACTTACGATAAGACTTTAAATCAAGACTATCCACCTTTATCAGATTTTCCTAATCAGCAAGCTGAAATGGATTTTAAACAAGAAGGAATTAGTTTATGGAAACAGTTACGTCTTGAACTGGCCCCGGATTATGAAGTTTTCTACCAAAATGAAGGTCAATTGTTCAGACATCCTAAGGAAATAACCACAAAATCTACAGTACAAAAAATAACAGTTTGAGTATCATCATCTTCGGCTCTGGCGCAGCTTCAACCCTCAAGCACCAACTAAAACCCTCTAATACTAAATCCGTTGAGTAACGCATAGAAAAAGGGTTTCTCCGAGAAACCCTTTTTCTACTCATGCACTCATGCAAAAAGGGGAATAAATAATCAGTCTTTAATAACCAGATTTAGTATAAATCCACCGAAAAAGTAAACCACAAAAGTTGGCTAAATTGCTTCTAAAAATACCATAAATGCCCCCTTAATTTAGTTAGTTGAGAGTGCGAAACGCAGGAACAGCAGCCGGTTGTCGAGAGATGATGTCAAATCCCGTCATACTTTATCTTTATTTCTGACCGGCTGCCTAGAAAAATCAGAAAGTAAAAGTCGTGCGGATAGTACCGATAACTAAGGTGGAATTGTTGTTATTTGAGTTAGGAGAAGTAATCACGATTACCCCCGGAGTAAGGGCAATATTATCGGTGAGTTTCCACTCATAAAATCCTTCGATATGAAAGGAAGTATCGGGATCATTAGTGGAACTGCCATCATTTAATCTAATACTAGAACTAGATACCCAAGGCTGCATACCAACAATAATACCGGCCGTATTTCCTTCCTTAAATAAATCAGGAAAAGCCAAAGTTACCGCCCAATTCCAGATATCTAAATCCCCGCGTTCTAGTTGTCCATCTAAGGTGCTAAGGGTGATAGCTTTTGTGTAACCACCCCAACCACCGAGGACAAAACCATCGACAATTCGCCAAGTAAATTGTAAACCCAAACTATTATTAATGGTCGGGACAGCCTCCCCGAATAGTTCTTCGGTGAAAAATCGGAAATTCGAGCGCTGACTTCCCGTTCCCGTGTCTAATTGGTTATAACCATGAAAGTAGGATAAAGCAATGCCAAAATTATCGTTTGGAACATAACCCAGCTGCCCTAGGGCAGTATAGGAACCGTTAAATAAACCCGCTCCCGGGTTAGGATCGTTAGCATCCCCGGCAAGATAACCGGCGCTGAATTGGAAAGCCCCATAATTACCCTGTAAACCGAGTCCAGTTTGTCCGGGAGCAAAATAAAGGGGATTGCGAGTACCAAAAGCGGAAAGCGCCCCACTAGCGCCATCTCCATCCAAAAAGTTGAGGGTATTGGTAAAGTCATCTTTAGCACCTCCCGTCGCTTCTAACCAGAGTTGGATGTTTTCCGTTAGGGGGAAACTGTAGTTTAAAACTTCTAGTAGTAAATCGTTACCATCGGGTTGGGTAAAGGCTAAGGTACTTTCAAAAGTTCCCGTAGTATCGGCTAAATCAGCAATATTTCCCGTTGCTAGACGGGTATAGAGTAAATCTTTGCCTGTGAAGCTAGTATTTAATTCTAAACGGGCCCGATAACCAAAAGCTGGTACTTGGGGAATTCCTTCACCACCGTTTTTTTCTCCTGTGGCTACCCCATATAATGCCATCACCACTTCCCCAGTTAATTTAGTAGTGGTGGAAAATTGATTATTTTCCAGAAAAGCGACTCGATTTTCTAAGTTATCAACTCTAGCCCCTAAGGCCGCTAATTCTGTCTCGAATTCCTTGACTAATCGCTTGATTCTGTCTAGATCTTCTTTTAATACCGCTACTCCTTCTTGAATCAATCTTTCCAGGGTATTTAAGCAGGCATTCAACCCGGCGGCAAATTCCCAACGAGTTAAAGCGCGTTCACCGCGAAAAGTGCGGTCAGGATAACCTACTATACAACCATACCTCTCCACGAGACTTCTTA
This sequence comes from Microcystis sp. BLCC-F209, assembly GCF_041928595.1. Classification (NCBI taxonomy): domain Bacteria; kingdom Bacillati; phylum Cyanobacteriota; class Cyanophyceae; order Chroococcales; family Microcystaceae; genus Microcystis; species Microcystis sp. BLCC-F209. The sequence continues at coordinate 1,329 of NZ_JBHFLL010000183.1, read as the reverse complement.
AGGCCTCAAAAGCCCAGGCGGTGGGAGAAACATCCCGCAATTGATTGACACTTGTTACCTGTGCCATGGGGTTACTAGAGAGGTTTTCGAGACTATTAGCCAGTACCGGACCAGAAAAACCCAGTAATATCGCTGCTGTTAGGAAATTTTGCTTGATTTTCATTGCTGTCTCCTACACCTATAAGAATGATTATTGTTCTCAGTATAATTAGGTTAGCAAACTTTTTCCAGTCTGGCACTATTGCAAATATTTTTCAAATGTTACTCCAGATAAAATCTGAATTGCCTAGCATTTATTGGTTAAAATAAATCTTAAATGATAATAAAAGCAATAGGTAAATAATTTTATTTTTCCTAAAAACAAGATAGAGACGCTGCTGACAGCATCTCTAAATGATTATTTTTGGTTCAATTGAGGATAAAAAGGAGGTAACTAGCGCAATTCAGCGTTAAACTCGTTAAAAGAGCGTCTTTTTAACTCTACCGATTCTGATCGAGGCAGAAGATCAAAAACCTTTCTTAAGACATCATCCACATCTTCATACTTAACATTGCCCAAACCATCATAAACCACTTTACCTTGTTGGTCTAAAACCACCGTTTGGGGAACCCCACCGCGATAATAGTAACCCGGTTCATCGGGACGATAGGAAGACTTTAAGGGGATAGAATCGACAGTAACGGGGATAATACTGGCGGCGCGACCGTAAAACTCTTGAAAACGGGAGACAATCGCCGCAAATCGCTTACAATCACTACTATCATCCAGATAATAGACGATTATAGCTGGAATTTTCCGTTGAAAAGTTTCCGCTAAATTTAGACGCGGTGGTACGAGGGAACCATTACCCGCATAGACCACAAAAATATTACCATCGAGGCGATCGTCATCGATCCCCGCATAGGCGCTAGGGGTTAGCCAAGGAGACAAACTCGTCAGAGCAACAATAAGAAAGACAAGAAAGATCTGAAGACGCAGCCGATAACGAGATTTCATGATCAACAGGGTTAAAATATTAAGACAATTTTTAGTTTGACATACCCCACGCCGTAAACGGACGTGGATTCTTCTCGCATCACTGCTGAGAATTTCTGGCTCAACGAGTCCACTTGAATTAGATTCCTGGCGAAATCCCACCCAGAGGTGGTTCTCTCCTCAGACTTTCGCGACCTTACAGAAGCCTGTTCTCGTATGCCCTACGATACAGTTCAAAACCTCTAAAATAATTGGTTTCTCTGGTACTTGACGCTTAGAGCTTTTACCTATAGGAGCATTCCCCTATAGAACCCCATAACTCTAGTTTTCAAGGTGCGTTCATCCTGCGATGA
>NZ_JBHFLL010000182.1:0-12724 GCF_041928595.1 Microcystis sp. BLCC-F209 | reverse complement strand
GATAATAAAATATCTTTAACCGCTTGGGAGGCATTAATTAATTCGCTAACAATGATATCACTCATTAACAAAATAAACTTTTCTTGCTTAATGGCTTCCATCAATTGATTGGACTCTAAGGAAAATTCATCATCTAAACAGCCTGCAATGACTGATGTATCGATATAAACTCTAAGTTTTTTCATAAATGATAGAAAAAGTTTTCTGATCTTAGTTTAACATCAAAAGTGCGATCGCCGCTCTTTTAGAGTGGATTAAGGTAGTGTAATGCAGCTTATTGATAATAGAATTTTTGAAACCTAAAAGTCGAGGGCTTTAGTTTTAAGATTTATCAAGCTTAAAGTACAGTTAACATTAAGCTATAATAATCATTAGTCAACAACAGTTATTACTATGTCTTTTGCAGCTAAATATCGAGATCGGATTGTGATTAACCCAGACATTCGCAGTGGCAAACCTTGCATTGTCAATACTCGTATTGCAGTAGCAGATATTTTTGATTATCTAGGAGGAGGGATGACTATTGAAGAAATATTAGATGATTTCCCCGATCTTACCTTAGAAGATATACAAGCCTGTTTTGCATTTGCCGCCGAGCGGGATCGTCGTTTAATGGTTATTCCCTATGAAACTGCTATTTGACGAAAACTTATCACCTAAACTACCTCTGTTACTGGTATCACATTTTCCCGATAGCACTCATGTTAGAGATTGTAGCCTAAAAGGGTTTCCCGATCAAAGGATTTGGGAATATGCGCGTATCAATGGATTTATAATTGTCTCGAAAGATTCTGATTTTTATCAACGGAGTTTGTTGTATGGCCAACCTCCAAAGTTCATCTGGCTGAGGATTGGAAATTGTACCACTTATCATCTAATCAGTCTTATTTTAAAACATAAACAAGCTATTAAGAGATTTAGCGATAATTCTACCGAGTCAGTTTTAGTAATTGCATAATCATATATTATCCTAAGTGATCGCTTTTCTGATCGGGTGCATTAACAAAGTATAATGCACTTTATTTATTGTCTATTGATAAAATGATCCAAAGACGTTAATTTAAAAGATTGAGGTCAGGGGAGTTTGTTGGGTTGGTCTTGTGTTAAAATTAAGCTGGAGTAAATTCTAATCCCTGATTAAAATTTCAACGGAACAATCACCATGAACTTTTATACCGTTATTTTGAGAAAAAGTGCAGATTATTGGGTTTCATTATGTCTTGAAAATGGATTAGTTGGACAAGGAGAAACTCAGGAAAAAGCTATTGAGAAACTAAAAGAAGCGATTGAATCTTTTTGGGAGATTTATCATGATCAAGCCAATATATATACCAGTCCTATTCCTATAGACGAACTTCATGAATTTTTAACTGTGGGAGATTCTGAAACTCCCGAAACTTACGAACTCAGAAAAGTTTATGCCTAAAAATATTCCTTCTCTTAAACCCAAAGCACTAATCAAAATTCTTGAAAAAGGAGGCTGTCAATTTTATCGAGAAGGAAAAGGTGATCATCGTTTATATTGTAGAGTATTGTATAATCAACGTCGAATCGTTCCTATCGATATAGGTGCAAAAGAAATGTCCCCTGCTTATGTTTTACGAATTTTTAGACAATTTGGTTTTACAGATGAAGAAATAGAACATTTATTAAAATAGATGATTGAATGCGTTTTTTCAAACGAAGAAATTATCTATTCTAGTACGCTTTATCTTAATTTTATTTCCAAGAGCTAAAATAAAGCCAAAGCTAGTTTTTTAGGTACATTAACACAAGAGTAAAACCCTCGATTGCTTGTTATAAATTGATTTAATGATTAATTTTCACCCAGTCATCGTCGATAAATTAGCCTCCCTTAAAAACAGGTAAAGTGACTATCACCATTTTGCGTAATTTTTCGCTCTGGTAATGAACTTTTGATTATGAAATGATCCAAAGACGTTAATTTAAAAGATTGAGTTCAGGGGAGTTTGTTGGGTTGGTCTTGTGTTAAAATTGGGTTAGGGCTAGTCTGAATCATTTATCCTGTATCATTTAACGGCGGAGAAAACTATGGTAAAAACCTTTAAAGCAATTTTGAAAAATAATACCCTTCAATGGCTTGATGAAACCCCTGAAATCAACTCCGAATATCCTGTTAATGTTTATATTACCTTACTAGAAGAAAATATTATTGGTGAAAATCGATCTAACGGTCAAAAAATGGCCAATGCTTTGAAAAAAATTGCTAATAATAATACTTTTACTGATGTTGATACCCAACAGTGGCAACAACAAAATCGGTGCGATCGCTCTCTTCCCAATCGGGATTAAATCATGTTATTAGATAGCAATATTATTATCTATGCCGCTCAATTAGAAAATAAATTTCTCCGGGAGTTTATTGCAGAAAATTCTCCTTATGTATCTGCTTTATCCTATCTGGAAGTTTTAGGCTACCATCGGTTAAATCATCAGCGTTATAGGAAATCGGAGCGAAACCGGCGTATTTATCCATGTCATCCTTGAAAAGCTCAGATGCTGTTCGGAGTTCTAACCATGTCCCGTCTTTTTCATCGATGAGATTATAAAATTTCTCTAGGGCCTCGGTTAACTTGTCCAGATGCTTGCGATAGTTTTGTAAAAGAGCGATCAATCCCTGATACTCTCGATCGATACTCTGGCAATAACCGACAACCAAATCGATAAAACGCTTCGATTCGCTCCGATAGAGCCAGACAATCGAGAGAATATTCTGTAACTGTTCTGGGCTAAAATCGTTGATCGTCAGGTTTACTTTCCGGTAAATATTGCGGGCATCGATCATTAATATCTTATCTTGAAGCTCGGCGGGGTTCCCTCGATCGAGAAACCACAACTCGCAGGGTACGGAGCGGGTATAGAAAAAGTTAGAGCGGATCGCGATCATTATGTCCACCGTTCCCGTCTCGATTAACTTCTGTCTTACCTTGCCTTCGTCTCTCCCGGCGCTGGAAGCTTGGGAAGACATGACAAAACCGGCTTTTCCTCGATCATTGAGATAGCTGTAGAAGTAACTGATCCATAGATAGTTACCGTTGGAAACTTTGTTACTTTTATTGACCCCCGGCAATCCGAAGGGTAAGCGCTCATCACCATCTACCTTACTATCCACCTCGTCCACGTTGAAGGGAGGATTGGCCATCACATAATCCACTTTCCCGGCCAATGCCAGCGGATCCTCGTAGTAGGTGATCGCTTTTTGGATATCCCCTTCTAAACCGTGAACCGCGAGATTCATCTTGGCTAAACGAATTGTGGTCGGATTCTTCTCTAAACCTTTAAAAGTTAACATCTGGGGATTGATGCGCTGTCTCTCAACGAAATGTGCGCTCTGGACAAACACTCCCCCCGAACCACAGGCAGGATCGAAAACCAATCCGTGATCGGGTTCTAAAACATTGGCGATCAAAGATACTAGAGAAACGGGAGTAAAAAACTCTCCGTTATCGTGAGCTTTGAGATTAGCGAATTGAGTTAGGAAATACTCGTAAATTCGCCCGAAAATATCCCCATCGGCTTTTTTTAACTCTTATGGGTTTAAAATCCGTAGTAAATTCCCTAATACCACGTTATCTAGTTCTTGGTATTCCGTTTTCGGTAAAATACCCCCTCAAGGTGGATAATCCCCGTCGATCGATAGCATTGCTTCCATTAAGGAGGTTGATCGATTGACGCTATCGGGGAGCGCCACCAGAAAATCGAACTGAGCTTTTTCTTGGAGATAGATCGCTCCTTTGCACAAGAAATCTTCTTTGGTTAAGGAGCGTGTTTTACCCCCTCGCTTCGGTAAATCCGCCTCTACCTCCCTCTTAACCTTGAGAAAACGACTGTAGGCATGACGGAGGAAAATCAAGCCCATAACGGGCAGAAAATACTCGTTACTGGCATAGTTAGAATTAGCGCGCAGGGTGTCGGCCGCTTTCCAGAGCTTTTTTTCGATCGCTTCGATGTTGTCCAGTTGGGCCATGAAATTTTACTCAAGAATTAGGTAGATGGTCGAGCCTGAAGGGAAAATTAAGGGGTTTGGTATAGTATCTATTTTCTCAAGTAATGGCAGCGATGGTTAATGGCCCTCACCCCTAACCCCTCTCCCAGAACAAACGGCAGGGTTCTTTCGATAGACTAGAGTTATGGCCCCAGAGTAAGGAGCTAGTGGCGAGAAAAGCTTAATAATTGAGATAAACCGATCGAGCGAGAATATCGTCTAGAATTAATTAGCTCAAAAAATCCTGACTGAATCTACCTTTAAGCGAACTTTTCTAAAAATGATGGCTGAATTACTGAGTCTAGTTCCTGCCAAGTCCCTCGAAACTGATGTAGTGGCAGGGGAAGCACCGGCAGTATGTCCCCTTCCTCCAGTCACGGTTAGTAATGATACCCTACTTATTTCCCTGATCGATCGCCTGCGACGTACTTTGGAAAATCATCGCGGCGAAAATCAAATTGTGGTGATGCAGGATTTCCCGGATCCCGATGCTCTTTCTAGTGCCTGGGCCTATCAAATTATCGCCGAACAGTACAATATTCACTGCGATATAGTCTATGCGGGGACTCTCTCCCATCAGGAAAATGTCGCTTTGGTAAAACTAACGGGTTTACCGGCTAAACGTTGGGGAGTCCATACCCTCAAGGATAGAGATCTTTCAGTTTATCAGGGTTGTGTTTTTGTCGATGGTCAGGGAACCAATAGTCAGTTAACCACTCTGGTTAAACAGGCAAAAATTCCCATTATTGTCGTGATTGATCATCATACTCGCCAAGGGGATCTAGAGGCGGAATTTGTCGATATTCGTCCCCAAATCCGGGCAACAGCGACGATGTTAACCCAATATATCCAAAAAGGGTTAATAAGTTTTAATAGTAGCGATACCGTCCATGTTAAGTGTGCCACAGCCTTGATGCACGGATTGCGATCGGATACAAATAATTTAATGCAAGCGCAAGAGTGTGAATTTATTGCTGCTGGTTATCTCAGTCGTTTCTACGATGCTCAATTATTAAACGCTGTCTTGCAATCGGCCAGATCCCGACGGGTGATGGATGTGATCGAACGGGCCCTAAAAAACCGTATTATTAAAAATAATTATTCGATCGCCGGGGTCGGTTATTTGCGTTATGATGACCGAGATGCGATTCCCCAGGCTGCCGATTTTTTGGTGACAGAAGAAAATGTTCACACGGCTTTAGTTTATGGTATCGTTCACGATGAAGATGAGGATATCGAGTTAGTCATTGGTTCTATGCGTACCAGTAAAATTACCCTAGATCCCGATGAATTTCTCAAGGAAGCTTTCGGACAGGATAACCAAGGTCGCTTTTTTGGTGGTGGTCGTTATATGGCCGGAGGTTTTGAAATTCCTATCGGTTTCCTCGGTGGTTTTAATAATAATGCCGAATACGCAAAACTGAAGTGGGAACTATATGACACCCAAATTAAACAGAAACTTTCCCATCTAGTTAACCCTGATGAAAAGGTAATTCGCACCTAGGTATTAAATCTCAGCTATTTATTATCATCACCAAGACCGACCCGACACTGATATGAAACTTTATTTTGTGCGTCATGGATTAGCAGGACAATCGGGGGATTATCTCAACGATAGGGAACGTCCTTTAACCGAGGAAGGTAGGTCCAAAACTGCTAAAGTTGCCCAAAGATTAGGACAGTTGGGGGTGAAATTTGACCTAATTTTGACTTCTCCCCTGGTGCGTGCGGTGCAAACCGCCGAAATTTTGCAAAAAGCGGGTTTAAGCCGTAAAATTGAGCAATTTAATCCCCTATCTCCCAACGGCAATATTCAAGATTGGCTGCAGTGGTGGCAAAAGTCGGACTATCAGCGAGAGGAAAACGCAATCGCACTGGTGGGCCACGAACCGGATTTAGGTTATTGGACGGAAATGCTAGTTTGGGGCAAGTTTCAAGGAAAATTATCGGTCAAAAAGGCGGGAATAATTGGTCTAGAGGTTCCCAATCAACAAAATCCCCTAGGCAAGTGTCAGTTATTCTGGTTGACAGCCCCGAAATTACTGCTCTAGGAATTAACCTAGGTGTATCTATCCTTTTTGGGGACTAAGTACAGCCTTTCTCATTAAACATGAAGTATAACCTAATTTGGTATTGATGACCGGCTCCCCAAAAGGGAAACTTCCTATCTCACCATTAAGATAAATGCTGTCAATAAACCATGCAGAGAGAAAATATCTGCTATAGTGGCACTCCTGAAAGGATTTAACTAGGAGTAGGCCGATTTATGTTGCTAAGGTTATATTTTGAGCAACTTTTATCAATTTAGCCAGCAAATTAAGTTATTTTGTGATTAGTTAGGTTAGGGACATTACTACAGCCTTGTCATCGGAGTCAGTCCCGATGAAAAAATTTTCACCCCCACAGATGAAAGAGGTTTCCTTCCCTACACCCCACACCCTACACCCTACACCCTCTTTCCAGTCAGCCACGGGAATTTGGCCGCTATTATTGATGGTAAAGGCGGAGATACCGTCGCCATCGAGGTTAGGATTACCTGCCGTCATATTGTAGGTTCAGGGGTTGTTATCGGCATCGGTGGCGGTAAATAAGTGTTATAAATAATTATAGGCTACTCAAAATAAATCCCAAATGACGACAACAGAAATTAAATTCACTCTAACTTTACCTAAAGTTCCAGAAATTCATCATCTGGAAGCTGAGAAAAAAGCTAAAGAAGCCTATGTTATGACTTTACTTCGTCATGGTGATATTAGTGCGGGACGTGCCGCAGAATTATTAGAGATCGATCATCATAAACTTTCTGATTTAATGGATCACTATAATATTTGTTCATTCCCTATGCAAACCCAAGAAGAATTACAACAAGAAGTGGCTGAGACTCTCCAAATTTTAGAGAGATATAAAAAGTAACGTGATTATTGTTTCTGATACTACCCCTTTAAGTGAATTAGCAAAAGTTGGAAAACTTAATTTACTTCATGACATTTACGGGAAAATTATTATTCCTCAAACAGGAACTCATCCAGCAGTTAATTTAGTTCAATTAGCAGACTGGATAGAGAGACGAACAATTAGCAGTTCAGAAAAAGTCTCTACTTTGAAAACGATGACTAATTTAGGTTGGGGTGAATGCGCTACTATGATTTTAGCTGAAGAATTAGAAGCCGATCAATTATTGATTGATGATTTAGAAGCTAGGCGAGTTGCTTTATCTCGAAATTTTAAAATTACTGGTACATTAGGTATCTTATTAGTCGCCAAACAACTAGGATTAATTACTAGCGTTCAGGAAGTTTTAGATGCGTTAATTACTCAGGGTAAACATATTAATCCAAGACTATATCAAGAGGTTTTATCTACCGCACAAGAATCATTTTAATTATTCAATAATTTTTGATAAAGGGAGGTCAACATCATCACTCACGTCCCCTAAAAACATTAATTAATTGTCGTTAATGTTGTCTTGATTATGCTTTTTAGACAACAACGCCTCTAATCCTAATGTTACTATTCCTAGAATTGTGAGGGGTTCAGGCACAGACTGGATAGATTTAGTGGCTACTTGTAAATTATCAATTGAAAAAATTCCATTACCGCCAACGGGAGATATCTCGAGACGAGATGCAGGAGTAGATGTGACAACACCTAAAAACTTAAAAACGTTTGGGTTAAGGCTACTAATTGTAGAGGCGAATAATCCTAAGTCCCGTTTATTTTTTTTCATTCATCAGCAGAGCTTATTAAATAAACCATGCAGAGAGAAAATATCTGGTATAATGGCACTCCTGCAAGGATTTAACTAGGAATAAGCCGATTTATGTTGCTAAGGATATATTTTGAGCAACTTTTGTCAAGTTAGCCAGATAATCAAGTTATTTTGTGATCAGTTAGGGTAGGGAGATTACTACAGCCTTGTCATCGGAGTCAGTCATGGGAATTTGGCAGCTATTGTTTTCCTAATGGCGGTTTATACTAGAAGTCAAATCCCTTCCTTTGTTTATTTGTTAAAAAAATGACACGAGATACTTTACATATAAGCACTCAGGTTTTACCCAGTAATAAGATTGAAATTGCCACCCCTGAATTAAATGTGGGTGAGGTGGTTGAAGTTTTGATACTTGCCAAAACTCCTCAAAATAATCAAGATAAAAATGAATCTGATCCCTTAATAGGTTTATTTAAAAGTTCCCCTAATTTAGCAACTCAATCTGAAGAAAGTGTCCAAGGTTATCCAGTTTATCTAGAGCAGACGGAGGGAGATTTAGCTAAGAATGGAAAAAATATTGAGCAACTTAATAATAATTCCAATATCGGTCAAACACAGTTGGGTTTTGGAGAATTTATTCAAAAATTTCGCCAAGAACATAATCTAGAACAAAATGGTATTGAATCAGAAGAACTTTTGGAGGGAGTGTGCGATTTATCATCGGGAAGCGAGGTAATTTGGTGAATTGACGTTTTTTACTCGATAGTAATATCTTATCAGAGCCTTTACGACCTCAACCGAATACAAAGGTTATGGAAAAACTACTTGAACAATCGGAGTCTCCCCAAAAGGAAAACTTCCTATCTCATCATTAAGATAACTGCTGTATTCAGTTTTCTTACCCGGTGTCCGTCAACTGGGAGGAATGCCGATAGCCGGTTAAAACCAGTAAGACAGGGCGGAGAGAGTAACTAAAGACCATTTTTTTGGTAAGATCAAAGCTAAACTAACCATCACGCCCTCTTAAGGGAATATTTATTTATGAGCGATATAGGGTTTATTTTGACTATAATTGACAGGTTCCTGGGAATTTACTTGGTAATCCTAATTGTTAGGGTTTTGCTGACTTGGTTCCAAAATGCCGGTTGGGCCTATCAGATTATGTCTTTTCTCAGTCCGATTACCGATCCCTATTTAAACCTCTTTCGCTCGATTATCCCACCCCTAGGCGGAATGGACTTGTCCCCGATTCTCGCATTCCTGCTGCTCCAAGTTGTTCAGAGTGTCGTGGAAAAAGGGGCCGAAAGTCTGGTCAGTAGCGGTTTCTAAATCCGAGGATCCACACTAGTGGTAAAACCGGAAGCTTTGAATTTTTCCAGTCGCAAGGGGGTTGGTTGATTGGTAGAAACAGAAATTCTGATCTCGAAATCACTAATCCCCGGTGGCACTTCGGGAATTGCCCCGACTCGGCTACGATTTTGTAAAGCTGGTTCCCCGTTAGCATCGTAAATCCGACCAAAAACATCGGCATCATAGACGGTTTTTCCAGAATTATTTTTAGCTTTGCCGGTGATTAAAAAACAATTAGCCGGAAAACTGGTTCCCCCACTGGTGACACTCCCCTCGGCTAATTCCGGGGGACAGTCTTTGTAAGATACATCTAATAGTTGAATTGGGGTCAAAGCTTGAGCAGTAGGGATGATAAGCAAGCTAGACAGCCAGAAGAGAGCAGAAAGCAGTAAAACGGTGAGCGAGCGTGGTGTCATAGATCAGTGATTTTACGGTATGATTTCCCCAATACTTAGATTATCGTGGATCGTCACCCTTTGAAATCAGCTTTTTTAGGACTCTCATGGATCGAGATGAGATTGAAACCACTCTCAAAGCGGCTTTTCTCCAGTGTGAGGCTTTATTCTGTCCTCTCAATCAACAACAAAAAGAAATTTTGTTAGAGGTGTTTTTTGAGCGAAATTCCCTCGCTGATGGCAATCCCCTCGACGAATTAACATCTATGCAAAGGGAGATTTTGCTGGAATTTATCCTCAAACAAGAACGGGAAAATTTAGCTTGGAAAAGTTCCCTCCTCAATGATTGGCTTAACGATCGCCCTTCCGGTGCGGTACAATTTATCCGCGATCAGTATGGCTTGGCTTGGTTGAACAGCATAAAACCGATTCATTGGCAAGAATATTTACAAAAATTAAGGTTAACCAGAGAAAAATTACAGGTAGGAGATGCGATCGAGGTGTCTAATGGATTATGGGAATGGATTCCCGCAGACGCTGCCGATAGTTGCGACTGGTTTCCCTGTGAGGTAATAGAAGTAAATGAAAGTGAGGATGACTCCCCCCCTGTTAGTTGCCGTATTCGCTTTCAAAACGGTGAAGAATGGGAAATACAAGGAATATATCAGTGGAATCGCCCTAATTGGCGTTTTCTGACCTGAAGGAAGATCACTGCTCGGTTATCGGCTAAAATTTAAGATATGTAAAGAAGGGAGATAAATTTTATGGCCGCTAATGTTGAGATCTATACTTGGAGTTCCTGTCCTTTCTGTATCCGCGCTAAAGCATTACTCAAGAAAAAAGGAGTGGATTTTACTGAATATTGTATCGATGGTGATGAACAAGCGCGAGCCAAAATGTCCGATCGAGCCAATGGTCGTACAAGTGTACCACAAATTTTTATAAACGATCAACACATCGGGGGCTGCGATGACATCTATGCTTTAGATAGAAGTGGTGGTTTAGCTCCCCTGTTGCAGAATTAAGGATAAAAACTATTAATGAAACTAGCCTTTATTATCGATCCGATCGAGCATCTCGATCCGGGCCATGATACCAGTGTAGCTATCATGGAAGCGTCCCAATTATTAGGTCATGAAATTTGGATGACTTCCATCACAGATCTCAGTGCAATTGCGGGAAAAGCTTGGGCAAAACTAACTAAAATTGAACTGGTTCCCGTGGAGTTAAAAGATAATCATTGGGTGGCTGTATCTCAATGGTATCAAAGACAAGAAACAGTTTTTACCTGCCTAGAAAACTTCGATTTTGTCTGGATGCGAAAAGACCCACCCGTGACGATTGCCTATCTTTATGCCACCTATTTATTAGACCTGATCGACCCACAAAAAACCCAAGTAATTAACTCAACTAGGGGTTTACGCCATGCCAACGAAAAGTTATATACTATCCACTTTGCTCAAGTAATGCCAGCTACAATTGTTTCCCAAGATAAAGCAACGATTAGGGAATTTGTCAACCAAAAAGGGGCGGCAGTTATGAAACCTTTAGGGGGCAAAGCAGGGGAGGGAATTTTATTTCTTAGTCCCGAAGATCGCAATCTCAATTCAATGATTGAAATTAGCACAAAATGGGGACAAGAACCGGTAATGATTCAAGATTATTTACCAGCTGCCAAAGAAGGAGATAAACGCATTATTGTCCTCAATGGTGAACCTATCGGGGCAGTTAATCGCATTCCCACCGGTTCAGAATTTCGCGGTAATATGGCGGTGGGTGGACGAGTGGCAAAAACAGAAATCACCGCGCGAGAATTAGAAATCTGTGCCACTTTAGCCCCAAAATTACGAGAAGATGGCCTATATTTTGTCGGATTAGATGTCATTGGTGGCTACCTCACGGAAGTTAATGTCACCAGTCCCACCGGCATTCGCGAGATCGATCGATTAAACAATGTTAGCTTAGGTCAACAGGTGATTAAATGGCTAGAAAATTTTTCGGGAAATGGGGAGTATTTTCAGTGAACAGCAAACAGTAAACAGTAATCAGCGAAAAGACAGTAGGAAACTTCTATTTAATACTGCACACTTAAAACTCAAATCTGATAACTGATAACTGATAACTTACCCACTGATAACTGATAACTGATAACTGATAACTGATAACTGTAAAAAAATGAATGCTTTATCAATACCGACGTGGATAGTTCATGTATCGAGTGTCGTAGAATGGATAGCGGCGATCTGGTTAGTCTGGACCTATGGCGACATCAGTAGCGATCGATCGTGGCGAATGTTATCTTGGGGAATGTTACCCGCTTTAATTGGGGCCATGTGTGCCTGTACATGGCATTTTTTTGATAATATCAGTGCCTTATCCTGGTTAGTCACCCTACAGGCAGCCATGACTGTCTTAGGAAATTTTACCCTCTGTGCTGCCGGTTGGTGGCTGTGGCGTTCCAGTAAAATCAGCGTTAACAATGAATAAAGAGAGTTTATTTGCCATTTCCCTGTTTCCCTATCTGGGGTTTCTTTGGTTTGTCACTCGTTCGGGAAAAATGCCCCGTTTAGCCTTAATTGGCTTTTATGTGCTGTTAATCTTCGTTTTTATCACTATTCCTGCTGGTATCTACGCCAAAATCCACTATGGTCAAGAATTAGCCAACGTCGATTGGTTACACGGCAGCGCCGAATTTTTCCTCACCCTCTCCAATATTCTCGTCGTCTTAGGTTTTCGTCAGGCAATTTTAGCGAAAAAGGAAACAGAGAAAGGGGAACAGTGGACAGTGAACAGTAAACAGTAATCAGTGAACTGACAACTCACATCTGATAACTGATAACTGATAACTGATAGTGGGGGGTATTTTCAGGGAACAGTGGACAGTGAACAGTAAACAGTAATCAGTGAACTGACAACTCACATCTGATAACTGATAACTGATAACTGATAACTGATAGTGGGGGGTATTTTCAGGGAACAGTGGACAGTGAACAGTAAACAGTAATCAGTGAACTGACAACTCACATCTGATAACTGATAACTGATGACTGATAAGTAGGTAGGCACAATTATTTGTAGGATGGGTTAGCGGTAGCGTAACCCATGCGGACGTTGGGTTTCATGCTTCAACCCAACCTTGTATATTGAGAGAGGTGGTAGACCGTCCCAACCTTGGTCGGAAAAGACCGCTTCGTAGCAAGGGTCACCACCATAATCTCCCTGACAAAACTCGAACAGTCGCCGGGGTCGTGGCGAAAACAATCA
>NZ_JBHFLL010000181.1:0-9937 GCF_041928595.1 Microcystis sp. BLCC-F209 | reverse complement strand
TAGGTTCTGTGTGATAAGTTTAATTGACATAGGATCGATCGATCTTTGTGTCCTTTGTGTCTTTGTGGTTCGTTCCACCCCCTCGCTCTTGAGAAATGTATCTTAGAATACATTTTACCCACCAAAGCTGGGAGAGCCAATCGATCGAGTGTTAAACCTAAGCCGCTAAACTGAAAATAGCTGCTTGTCCTTGGCTCTCATTGCCCAGATTGTAAAATAATGCAAATTTATCTTGACTATAGTGCCACTACCCCCACTCATCCCCAAGTAATCGAGCGGGTTGCCACTATTCTCCAGCATCATTGGGGCAATCCCTCCAGTTTACACACTTGGGGCCAGGATACGGCGACAGTCATCGAAATGGCCAGAGAACAGGTAGCAGGGTTAATTAATGCCAATCCAGACCAGATTATCTTCACTTCTGGCGGCACGGAAGCCGATAATTTAGCGATTATCGGGGTTGCTCAACAGTATAACCGCCCCCGTCATATAATTATTTCTAGTGTGGAACATTCGGCGATCGCTGAACCCTGTAAACAATTAGAGCAGCAAGGTTGGCAAATTACTCGTCTTCCCGTCAATCGTCAAGGTAGGGTTAATCCTTTAGACTTAAAAGCCGCAATTCAAAGCGATACGGTCTTAATTTCCATTATTTACGGACAAAGTGAGGTGGGAACCCTACAACCGATTGAAGAATTGGGCAGCATTGCCAGAGAAAGGGGAGTGCTTTTTCACACCGATGCGGTGCAGGTGGCGGCAAGATGCGATATTGATGTGCGGAAACTGCCCGTAGATTTATTATCTCTTTCTAGCCATAAAATTTATGGAATGCAAGGATCGGGAGCTTTATACATCAGAGCCGGCGTCGATATTTTACCATTACTGCGGGGCGGTGGCCAGGAAAAAGGTCTGCGATCGGGAACCCCAGCCGTACCAGTGATCGCATCTTTCGGTTTAGCGGCTGAATTAGCCCAAAAAGACTTAATTAGCGAAAAAATGCGTTTAATCGCCCTGCGAGATCGATTATTTGACCTCTTAGCCGATTATCCTTATCTGCTGCCCACGGGGGACCGATTCTATCGTTTACCCCACCACGTCAGCTTTATTGTCCGTCCCGACGATGACAGTCGAATCACGGGAAAACAGCTAGTTCGTCAGCTTAATTTAGCAGGAATCGGCATTAGTTCCGGATCCGCCTGTCATAGTGGCAAACTTTCCCCCAGTCCAATTTTAAAAGCTATGGGCTACAGCGATCAAGAGGCACTAGCGGGAATTCGTTTAACCCTGGGAAGGGACACCAGCACCGCCGATATCGATTGGACGGCTCTAGTATTAAAACAAGTGATCGATCGCTGTTTATCTGCCTTAATTGTTAGCAAGAGTTAGTTTATCCCTCAAATTGTCCTTCGATCAAGATAATTTCGCCAAAATCGGGAATCCATGCCACCCAACGGCCCTGATCCTGTTCACAGAGTAGTAGCGCTTCATCAAAGCTGTATGGAGAGGGGAGCATTCTGAGTTGTACCCATGTGTTTGCTTGGGGGCGAGTAACAACGGCAGTAGTGCGGTATTGTAGTAAAGACATACACAGATCACCCTGATAATTCTGTATCTAAATTTACAAACAAACCGATGACTGTGGGTAACTTTGTTTTAAATCTTTACATCTTTACCAGAGAATTGCTATAATTAATTTTTGAGAGGGCAAAAATGAGAAAAACAAGCATAAAATTGCATAAAATCACTAAATAGAGCATTTAATTGATTAATGCTCATTCTTAATTCTCCTGACTACTGACTACTGGCTCCTGACTCCTCACCTAAAGGAAGATTTTTGATTTTTGCAAGAGGTCTATTTATTCGGCCAATCCTAGTTATGATCGTTACTGGTAAATGATAGTTGATAACTGGTAATGGTAAGTTCTTTCCCTCGCACCTATAAAATCGCCGTCATCGGTGACGTTCACGACCAATGGGAAATAGAAGATAATTTAGCACTAGAAGCTTTACAAGTGGATTTAGCCCTATTTGTCGGCGATTTTGGCAATGAATCCCTAGAAGTTGTCGGTCGGATTGCTAGTTTGTCCTTACCAAAAGCCGTTATTCTCGGTAATCATGACGCGTGGTATAGCGCCACCCCCTGGGGACGAAAACAATGTCCCTACGATCGCAACAAGGAAGATCGTGTCACCGCCCAGTTAGAATTATTAGGGGTTGCTCATGTGGGTTACTCAAAACTAGACCTACCCAGTTTAGAGCTTTCGATTGTTGGGGGTCGTCCCTTTACTTGGGGAGGTTCCGAGTGGAAAAATGGAGAATTTTTTCAAGAACGCTATAATATCAGCAGTTTTGCCGAATCTACTGCCAAAATTATCGCTAATATTCAAGATACTGCCTATAATAACCTGATTTTTTTAGGTCACAATGGTCCGGCCGGACTGGGAAAGGAAGCGGAAGCTATCTGTGGTCGCGATTGGCAACCCTTGGGAGGGGACCACGGGGATCCGGATTTAGCAGCGGCCATCGAACAAGCACAGCTATTAGGAAAACAGGTTCCTCTCGTCAGTTTCGGTCATATGCACCACCGTCTCCGTCATACTACTTCCCGTTCACGCAATCCCGTGGTCACTTCCGAGATGGGAACTGTTTATCTGAATGCTGCCAGTGTCCCTCGCATTCTCCACTCCGATAAGGGTAAATCTCGCAATTTTTCCCTAGTCACTCTTGAAGAAGGTCTAGTCACAGAAGCATCTTTAATCTGGTTGAACGATAATTTTGAGATTATCAGTAATAGAAAACTTTATCACTCCGGGTCATCAATCGATCGCCTATCTCCCCAATCTTGTTATTCTTAAGTTTTGAAAATAGACCTTTTCTTAATCTTATGCGGTACAACCACTAATATCAGTTATCAGATGTCAGGTTTCAGTTAACTGTTTACTGATAACTGAAAAAAAGCTCCCCAATTCATAATTTATAATTCATAATTTATAATTCATAATTCATAATTTATAATTCATAATTTATAATTCATAATTCATAATTCCCTATAGATAGTTAAGTTTTTGAGCGAGTAGAGGTAAAGCAAGAGCGATAGCAACACTAACAATCATACCGATAAAAGCTTTCAAGGCATCCCCGAAAACCAGTTTACCTGTGGCGGCTAAATTAGGGGTTTCTCTGGTTAAAGTCAGAGAAATTTCTCGACCTCCTAATAAACCTAAAAATACCCAAGTGGTACTCATGGGAATATGATTATAGCCAACAAAAAACAGTAAAATTAGGCCATAAATCAAGTTAATAATTGTTGCAGAACGCAGATCATGGGCGTTAGTTTTGCTAGTGACAATTTTCTCGATTTGACCCCCATGATTAATAAAAATGATGGTTTGCAGGAGTAGCATAACTGTTAGAGATAAAACTAACCATGTTGCCGCTAACTTTCTGGGAAGATAGGCGAAAATATTAGCGAAATCTTGTATTAACCATTGACTCCAGAGAAACCCGGTGGATAACCACTGTAAAACTACCCAGATTTTTTCAGGTTCTTTATTAACTGTTTCTAGGAAAAAGTTTTCTAATCGATAAATAATTCGATAGATGACTAACCCCACTATAACAGCAAGAGCATAACCCCAAGCGGATTTAATTAACATTTCATCTAGAGATTGGGGAGCAAAAACTGTTAAAACCAAAAAGGTTGTACTCACGGGTATTCCCCAAGTGGTGAGAATTAAAATTGCCAGGGGAGGAACGATATAAATCCAAGTAAAATTTTCTGGGAAGGGAATCATTTCTAGTCGATTATAGGCCACATCTCCCTGATTAATATACCAACCAGCGATAAAAATCGAGGCTAAGATTATACTGGAATACAGCCATAAAATCCACCAGGGACGTTCTTCATTGGCACTTAAAAAAGTACCTAAAGTTTGTAGGGAATCGTTAGCAACGATTGCATAAGCTGATAGAATAAAGCCAGCAATCATAAAAAAATTACTCATAGACAGTGGGAATTATAAATTATGAATTATGAATTATGAATTGGGGAGAATAAATAAAAATAATCTCCTGACAACTGGCTCCCTATTAATATAACTGCTATAACTCCTTAATTTTGCTTTAAAAAATCCCTCGCTAGATAGAAAGCAGCTAAACTACCAGAGACAGTAATTTCTTGGGGATTAATTTCCTGTAAAGGTCGAAGAATAACTTCAATTTCCTCGGTAACATCTAACTTTTGTTGACTGGTGGGGATAGCATTAAGAGCCAAAAAAATATGAATTCTGTTAGTATCTTTAACAGGATTATCATACAAAACAGCTAGAGGGATTAGAGAATCACTTTGATAACCAGTTTCCTCCTCGAATTCTCGACGCGCTGCCGCAGTAATATTATCTTCACCCGCATCTACTGCTCCGGCAGGAAATTCCAATAAAATTTCCTTAACCCCGTGACGATATTGACGAACAAAAACTAATTGATTATCCCCAGTAACTGGAACAACTAACACAATTTCAGGACGAATATTAACGAAATAATCATCGATAACTTGTCCAGAGGATAACTTCACCGCATCTTGACGGACTTGACACCAACGATTATGAAAAACTAGCTCAGATTTAATAATTTGCCATTTTTTTAAATTAGTCATCGACAATCCTGTTATAATTGCAGTGAAATTACTAAACTCTTTCTCAGATAATTATAGCTATCTAGGGACTATTTCTGATAAGATCTAATTTTATACTCCCATCTCCCATGTCGTTAATTCAATGGTATCCCGGTCATATTGCCAAAGCGGAAAGAAAACTCAAGGAACATCTTAAACTCGTGGATGTGGTTCTAGAAGTGCGCGATGCTCGCATTCCCTTGGCTTCCCATCATCCCCAGGTGGACGATTGGATTGGCAATAAACCGCGCTTATTAATCTTAAATCGTCTCGATATGATTCCCGAATCTGCCCAGCAACAATGGGTAACATGGTTTAAAAGTCAAGGAGAAACCGTCTATTTTACTAACGCTAAACAGGGAGAAAGAGTTAAAGCAATTATCAAAGCGGCGGAAAAAATTGGCGATGCAATTAACCAAAAACGCCAACTAAGAGGAATGTTACCCCGTCCAGTGCGCGCCGTGGTGATTGGGTTTCCCAATGTGGGTAAATCTGCCCTAATTAACCGTTTATTAGGGCGAAAAGTCGTTGCCAGCGCCCGCAGGGCCGGAGTAACGCGACAATTACAATGGGTAAGAATTTCCGACACCTTAGAATTATTAGACGCGCCGGGGGTGATCCCTTCCCGTTTAGATAATCAAAAGGATGCGGTGAAATTAGCTATCTGTGAGGATATTGGGGATGCTGGTTATGATAACCAAAGGATAGGGGCGGCTTTTGTCGATTTATTAGTAGAATTAAACTATGAAGGACTTTTACAATCTCGTTATGGGTTGAATACCCTAGACATGACCGGGGAGGATTTTATCGAAAAATTGGCCAATCTCAAATATCAAGAAGATAAAGAAAGGGCAGCCATGCAGTTACTCAATGATTTTCGGAAGGGAATAATCGGGGCTATCCCCTTAGAATTGCCCCCTTCCTCTTGAAATAGCCTGTTTTTAACTCAATTAGGTCAATAGTCGCCGCTAATAGACCGGTTAATTCCCGAATTGGTCAAAATTACCGCCTGTTAGTCCACTGAGTTTCAGATAAGATTAAAGAAATCGGTAAAGTTGCGAGGATCGATCGAACTGTGAAGGAAGATAGGGAATAAACGACAGAGATAACAAAGACTATGGGCAAACCGACTGGCTTTATCGAATTCCTGCGTGAACTTCCTTCCGAACTTACCCCCCTCGATCGCCTTCATAATTGGGATGAGTTTCATCTTCCCATGCCAGAAGATAAACTCCGCAATCAGGCCGCCCGTTGTATGGATTGTGGTACACCATTTTGTCACACGGGAACCCTAATTAGTGGCATGGCCAGTGGTTGCCCGATTAATAACCTGATTCCCGAATGGAATGATTTAATCTATCGAGGATTGTGGCGAGAAGCCCTCGATCGCCTCCATAAAACCAATAATTTCCCCGAATTTACCGGTAGAGTCTGCCCCGCCCCCTGTGAGGGTTCCTGTGTTCTCGGTATTCATAATCCCCCCGTTACGATCAAAAATATTGAATGTTCGATTATTGACAAAGGCTGGGAATCTGGGTGGATTACTGCCAATCCCCCCGCCATCCGTACCGGCAAAAAAGTGGCCGTGATCGGTTCTGGACCTGCTGGATTAGCAGCCGCCGACCAGTTAAATAAAGCCGGTCACTGGGTGACAGTTTATGAACGGGCCGATCGCCCCGGCGGCCTGTTGATGTACGGCATCCCCAACATGAAGTTAGATAAGGAAGAAGTGGTTCTGCGTCGTCTCCAGATGCTGGAACAGGAAGGGGTAAAAATGGTCTGTAACACGGAAGTGGGCAAGGATATCAGCAGCCAAGACCTATTAAACGAATACGATGCCGTGGTTATCTGTACCGGGGCCACCAAACCCCGGGATTTAAACATCGAAGGTCGCCAATTAAAGGGCATTCACTTCGCCATGGAGTTTCTCACCGCTAATACAAAGGCACTACTAGACGGACAGCCGGGGGAGGATTTTATCTCGGCCGCGGGTAAAGACGTGGTAATTATCGGTGGTGGTGACACGGGAACCGACTGTGTGGGGACTTCCCTGCGTCATAACTGCCGTAGCGTCACCCAATTAGAGATTATGCCGCAACCGCCCCGGGAACGGGCCGCCGATAATCCCTGGCCCGAATGGCCGAAAATCTACCGTCTGGACTATGGACAAGAGGAAGCGGCCGCACGTTTTGGCGATGACCCCCGGGTTTATACCACCACAGCGACTAAATTCGAGGGGGATAGCGAGGGCAACGTGACGGGGATTCACACGGTACAGGTGGAATGGCAACGCAACGAAAAAGGGCAGTTTATCCCCCAACCGGTGGCAGGAACAGAAAAAGTCATCCCGACGCAGTTAGTTCTATTGGCCATGGGATTTTTGGGACCAGAACAGCCTTTACTCGATGATTTAGGCTTAGAAAAGGATGCCCGCAGCAATATCAAGGCCGAACACGGTCAATTTGCCACTAGCTTACCGAAAGTCTTTGCAGCGGGGGATTGTCGTCGTGGTCAAAGTTTGGTGGTTTGGGCGATTAATGAAGGCCGCGGGGCTGCCAGGGAATGCGATCGCTTTTTGATGGGGGCGACGGATTTACCTTAAACCAGTAGTTAGGGTTTGCGGCAAAAAGTTTTTTGTGGGGGCAGGGTGTGGGGTGTGGGGTGTGGGGTGTAGGGTTTTACCTAATTTTCAGGGAAAAAGTCCCTGAATTTTCCCCCCAATCCCCGCAATGGCTGGCACTTTTTGAGGGGAAAAAAGTCTAAAAGTCTTATTCAACAAGGTTTTTAGATTTATTCAGCCAACCCTAACTAACATAAGAGAAGAGGAGGAGGAGGGAGGAAACAATTGTCCCTATTGCCTATTTAGACAATTGCTCCCTGTTTAAACTGTTGCCGCCGATGAATCAAGCACCACCTGTTCATTGGTGGGTAACTCCAGACAATAACCCGCACCGTAAACGGTTTTAATATAGCGAGGATGACGGGGATCCGGTTCTAGTTTCGTTCTCAGATGGCGAATATGAACCCGAATAGTCTCGATATCGTCATCGGGATCGTATCCCCAGACTTCCTTGAGAATATCACTGGGGGAAACGGTTTGACCGTGACGTTGGAGAAGACAGTGGAGTAACTCGAATTCTAGATGGGTTAACTTGACCACACCTTCAAACCAGACCGCCTCAAAACGTTCGGGAACCAGGGTTAAAGGTCCAAAACTGAGTATTTCTGAGTGTTTAGCGGCTTGGGGAATGCGATCGGTGCGTCTGAGCAGGGCGCGCACCCTAGCTAACATTTCCTCCACCTCGAAAGGTTTGGTCAGGTAATCATCGGCACCGGCGTTAAAACCTTCCACTTTATCTTGGGTTTGTCCCAAGGCTGTGAGCATCAAAATCGGGATGTCTGCTGTGCGTTCATCTCGTCGCAAACGCTGACAGACGGTAAAACCATCGACTTTGGGCAACATTAAATCCAGCATGATTAAATCGGGTTGTAACTGGACGGCCAAGGCCTGGCCTTTAATCCCGTCCTCTGCGGGATTAACGTCATAACCCGCCATCTCCAAGTTGATGGAGACTAATTCCGCGATTGCAGGATCATCATCGATTACAAGTATTCGGGGCATTACCAGAGTGTTATGACTAAGGGTTTGGGTAGGGGGTTGCTAAATGTGTTCTCGCTGACATCGCAACTATGGCTTTGTCTCTCAAGGGGTTGAGTTTGGCGAAACATAAAGAATCCTGTACTGATTATAAGCATGATTGCTAAATTCGGTTTTAATTTGTGAAATTTTGCTGATATAAGTCTCCTGAATGTTAAGAATTTCTAAGAAGTGTGAAGAATGTTGGGCGAGAATTGATATTGGTGCTAAATTATGCGCTCTCTCGCCCCAAGCTCACCTAGGCAGCCGTTTTTCACTAATCTTTACAATTGCGCCATCTGGCTCGATAGCGGTTTCAAGCGGCGGCAAAGTCCTTCTAGACCTAACTTTTCCCCCTCAGCTCCCCTGGCGGCACTGTAAAAATTCTTAATAAAATTACCGTTCGATTCAGTTTAATCTACCAAAATAGGCGGTTTTAGTAAGCATCTGTAACGAACCCGATCCATTCCACTCATCCAAACAGGTGATCATAATATGAGCGTTAATTTATCAACTCAACTGCGGGAAGGCACGAAAAAATCCCACACCATGGCAGAAAACGTCGGTTTTGTCAAGTGTTTTCTCAAGGGGGTGGTAGAAAAAACTTCCTATCGCAAACTGGTGGCTAACCTCTACTTCGTCTATTCGGCCATGGAGGAGGAGATGGAAAAACTTCGTAGTCATCCCGTCGTTTCTAAAATCTGTTTTACCGAACTCAATCGCAAAAATGCGCTAGAACAGGATTTATATTTTTATTATGGTCCAAATTGGCGCAACGAGATCGCTTTATCTCCCGCAGGTCAGGCCTACGTTGACCGGATTCGGGAAATCGCCACAACAGAACCCGAATTATTAGTCGCTCATTCCTATACCCGTTATCTCGGCGATCTGTCCGGGGGGCAAATCTTGAAAAAAATCGCCGAAAAAGCGATGAATCTGGAAACTGGTGGCACAGCTTTCTATGATTTTAAAGATATTCCCGACGAAAAAGCCTATAAAAACCACTATCGTCAAACCCTCGACGAGTTACCAGTAGATCAAGCCATGGCTGATCGCATTGTCACCGAAGCTAACGCCGCTTTTGGCATGAACATGAAAATGTTCCAAGAGTTGGAAGGTAATCTGATCAAAGCGATCGGAATTATGCTCTTTAATACTCTCACCCGTCGTCGCGGCACCGGCAGCACCGAAACCGGATTGGCCACCGCCGAATAGTAGTCAAGAAAACCTAAAAAAAACGGAAATTCTGGAATTGGGGTAATGGTTAGCCTTGACATCCTCGCCGCCCTAAAAGTGCGGCGATTCCTAAACCTCACGATTTAAGTTTCTGCTTCCACCACCGTCGCATACCACAGTTAAAAAACCATGTACTGTCTTACACAGAGTCCACAGACTTTCGCCCCATTTCAGAAGCCCGATTCCGTGTGTCCCACGGTACGTTGACCGCCTATAGCTTCTTGTACTTGTTGCGCGCGACTTTTTACCCGGCCAAGCTTTTCTGGTCGGAACCCCCTAAGCCGAGTTTTCAAGGTGCTGCGCCGTCCACTTGGTTTTCGAGACTGGCCTTTTAATTCTAACGTAAAGCCAACCTAGAACGGCGGGGTTTCAGACCCAAAATTTCCGATGAT
>NZ_JBHFLL010000180.1:0-10622 GCF_041928595.1 Microcystis sp. BLCC-F209 | reverse complement strand
GAACCCTTATAGAGAAAGACATTGGACGATTTTTGTCAATTGTTTTTGATCTAGAGCGAGCTAATCAGTTAAATCTTTTGCCAGATAAGGATTTAGTCGATTTATGCCCCCCTATCGAACCATAACAAGTAACGAAGAGCCATAATTCATAATTCATAATTCATAATTGCCAAGAAGATTATTTTCTAGAGAATAAAACGTAAAAACAGGGAATAATAAACAGAGTTAACAGAGTTGCCAAAGACAAACCCGAAAAAACGACAATTCCTAAAGGTTGCAGGAATTCTCCCCCCTCTCCCAATCCTAAAGCAAGGGGAAATAAACCTAAAACCGTGGTCACGGTAGTCATTAAAATCGGTCGTAAACGTTGGGGAGCGGCCTTTAAAATAGCTTGTAGTCGAGTAAAAGCGAATTCTTGCCGCAATTGATTCGCCAATTCCACCATAATAATCGCATTATTAACCACAATCCCCACCAACAACACCACCCCGACGATGACAATGGCATTAATCGGGGTTTTAGTCCAATATAGCCCAAAAATCCCCCCCGCTAGGGCTAAAGGAACGGTTAACATAATCACCAAAGGGTCTATAAGCGAGTTATACTGCACGGCCATGACCACAAAGACTAAAAATACCGATAAACCCGCTAATAACCCCAAAGAACCCTGAATTTCTTGATTAGATATGGCAGCAGCACTGGGTAAAATGCTGACACCATCGGGTAAGGGAGTAGCGTTTAAAACCGATTGTACCCCCGCGAGTGCGTCACTTAATTTCGCTCCCTCGACTAAACTGCCGATAATAATAAAAACTTGACGCTGATTAATTCTCTGGATGACTCCGGGGGTTTTTCCCCCTTCAATCCTAGCGATATCTGCTAATTTTAAGTCTTCTTGCCTATTGACAAAAATAGGTATTTGTGATATGTCACTAATTTTTTGCCGCGAGTTGGGGTCTAATTGCACTCGGATATCGATTAATCTTTCTCCCCGTTGCAGCTGGGTGGGGATCGATCCTTGAATAGCGGTCCGTAGCGTTTGTCCCACTTCCAGGGTACTCAATCCCAAACTATTTAAGCGGGTCCAATCGGGTTTAATCTGAATTTCTGGTTGTCTGGGGTCAGCATCGGCACGAAAACGCGCACTAGGGACTTTTTCATCGAGAATACCGAGGATTTCTTCACCAGCTTGCTCTAAAGTTTTCCCATCGGGTCCCTGTAACATCACATCCACATCGGCACCGACGGAGGGAGAGTTATTAAGAATAATACCGCGCACTTGACCGGGAGTGAGACGCAAACGCACGTTAACGAGGTTTAATTGCTCTAGTGCTTTGCTCATGCGTTCGATATATGCTTCTGTATTAGTGCCTTTTTTGAGATTAATCGTACTAGAAGCGCGCAAAATATTTTCATTGGTAGTTGTGCCAAAAAGAGAACCGCCACTGGTAGTAAAAACATACTCAGTTTCTGGTTGTGATAATAAAATCTTTTCTACTTCCCCCATCACCTGACGGTTAGTGTTTAAATTGGTACCAGGAGGAAATTGAGCAAAAAGGTTCACTTGTCCGGTTTGAATACGACTAAAGACTTCCTGGGGGATATATTGCCAGAGATAGAAACTACTTCCCCCTAAAATTAAAAAGGCCAGCAGGATAACAGGTATTCTGTAGTGGATGATTTTAGCTAAAAAACGACCGTAGAGAATGGTTAAACCTTCTAGACGTTGACTAAAGACTCTTAAGAGCCAAAACCGATGGATACCACTAGAAACCCGCATATTTAACAAACGACTGGCCAACATGGGAACAACGGTTAACGCACACAGCAGAGAAGCAGCCACAGCAAAACTGATAGTGAGGATAATCTCGTTAAACAGCAGGGAAATAAAACCACCCAATAATAAAAATGGCAGGATAGAGACGAGATTAGTCGCAGTGGAGGCCACTAAAGCAGATTCTACCTCTTGGCTGCTATTACGGGCAATTTCTAAAAAATCTCGCTTATTTTGGTTTTGATTAACTTTGAGGGCAATATTTTCCAGCATGACAATGGAATTATCTACCACGATACCCACCCCTAGGGCCAATCCTCCCAAACTAAACACATTTATCGATAACCCGAATAACTTCATACAGATGATTGCGACGAGGGTAGAAAGAGGAATCGCTAGGGTAATGATAAAAGTCTGTCGCAGGGAACCGAGAAAGACGAATACAGTCAATCCTGCTAGAATTGTCCCCGCTAGTCCCGAAGAAACCACGTTATTGACTGCGTTTTGGATAAATACAGACTCATCGGTAGTGGGGACGACTTGCATTCCCCCGGTCATTAACCCAGATTTTTTTAATTCGGCAATGCGTTTTTTTACCCCTTCTACCACAGCAATCGTATTCGCATTCGGTTGTTTTTGGACGCTAACCCTGACGGCATTTTTTCCATTTAGGGTGACAAAAATTCTTTGTTCTTCTGTCCCATCGATAACTCTGGCCACATCCCGCAGGTAGATTTTTTCTTCGGGATTATTACTATCGGTCAGTGCTAAATCTTGAATGTCCGCTACGTTTTTAAATTTCCCCACCGCTCGGGTTAAAGGTTCCCCTGTTTCTCCCTCTAGTCGGCCCCCAGAGATGTCCTGATTGCGTCTTTTTAGGGTGTCTAAAACCTGATTTAATCCCACTCCTAAAAATTGTAATCGCTGCAGGTCAATATTAACTTGAATTTCTTCTCTAACTCCCCCAATCACATCCACCACTGCCACTCCTCCCACAAACCCTAATTCTCTCCCTAATTCTTCATCGGCAAATAATCTTAAATCTTTTAGGGGTAGGGTATCGGAAACGAGAGCGAATTCATAGACGGGTAAACGAGAGGGTTCAAATTTATTTAAGCGCGGTTCCTCAATAATATCGGGTAAATTTTGTCGGACACGATTAAAACTTTCGGTAGCTTCGTTTAAAGCAACGTTTAAGTCTCCCCCGGGTTGAAAAAATAAATCTACTCGCATCCTTCCCTCGCGAGTTTCTGAATAAACTTGCACTACTCCCTCGGTGGCACTCATTCCCTCTTCTAGGGGTTTAGTTACTTCTTCGAGAATAACTTCTGGGGACACTCCGGGGACATTCATCCTTAAACTAATGCGGGGATAAGTGATAGAAGGAAGCAAATCTACTTGTAAACGATTTAGAAAAAAAAGACCGATGATGATAACTGCTATAGTTAACGTCAATACTCCTATGTGACGACGAATTGATAGACCGCTTAGGGAGATGTTTTCTAACATGATTACCTATGGGGGAGAGTGAGGAGACAGGAGACAGAAGTCAGGAGTCAGGAGTTAGGAGTTAGGAGTCAGGAGATTATTTTTATCTATTCTTCCCACTTCATAATTCATAATTCATAATTCATAATTCATAATTACCACTGATAACTGATTAATTGTGCATAACTCGACCGAAACTCCATAATTTTTGATAATAATGACGACTGATGCTATCCTGATCATCGGTGAGGAAATTGATAGCGATACCATTATTACCTGTTTCTTTACCTGAACTGTGGATATATTGATTATTGCCTAGATATAAAGCCACATGATTAACTCTTTTATCACCAAAGAAAATTAAATCTCCTGGGAGTAATTCCTCTCGGTTTATTTTTTGACAAAAAGCCTCCTGTTGATAGGAATCCCTCGGCAACCAAATGTCAAAGCTGGCAAAAGCGGCCTGGATTAATCCCGAACAATCATAATTAGGTGCAAGGGTTCCACCCCAGAGATAATGATTGGTACGGTTCCTTGCTTCCTGAGTAAAAGTGATAATCTCAGGAATATATTTTTCTATGTCCAAACGACTTAAAGGAATTTTTTGATAAGCTGTGGTGGCTGCCGCAATTGCATCTAAATCTTCTAGGGATAACCAAGCTAAATAATTATCTTCTCTTAGCTGAATTTGTAGCCCTTTTTCGGTAATTTCTAGGGAAATAAATTTTAATTGTCTTCCCCGTTGTGCTTGGGTAGCTAACTCTTGACAACTGGGAGAATTGTAGAGATTTAAGTCTCTTATACAGAGATATTCCTGAGTGGATGATGGGGGAAGGGAGATGATTTGCATAAAAAATAGATCAGAATTTATTGACAAAAAAAACTGCCAGACTAGCCAAAAGCTAAGGAATAAAAACAAGGAGAATAACCTTAGTTCTGTTATCTTCAAGTTTCCACCTCTCTTAATTCTTGGTTACAGATATAATCTATAACTGAACCGAATCCCTGAAAAATTATTTAACCTCTGGCATAATTAACTTTTCAGGGTTCAAAAACGGCAAAAATAAGGATTAAATGGCATAAAATCTCTAAATAGACCATTTAATTGCTCATTATTCATTCTTAATTCTCCTGACTACTGACTACTGACTACTGACGACCGACTCCTAACCAACCAAGACAAATTTTGATTTTTACCACAGGTCTATGATAGCCGGTTCCTTAACAATATGTTACAATAACCGGCGAGAGGGGGGTGGCCAATATCTGGAACTTTTGGGCTAGAGATAGATTCTAGGGATCAGCAGTCACCTCCTAGAGTAAGCTTTTAATCAGATGTTGAGGTTAGTCCATGGCCAATGTTTCCGGGCGGTTTGAAAAGCAAGAATACAGCCAAAACTCACAAAATACCGTCACGGTGGTCAGTTCAGTCATGTCCGGGTTAAAAAAAGCATCTCCCCTGCAAAAGGGCTTATTTTGGGGAATAACCCTCAGTTTTACCGCCCTAGTTTCCGCTACTCTCGGGGCTGCCGTCGCTTTAATTAGTCCCTTACCCGCACCAATTGGGGCCATCTTCCAAAAAACGACTTTTCCCACCCAAACAGACATCCTTGAGGCTCAAGCTTGGAATAGCTTAATCAATCAGCAGCTTTCTCGTCCTGTTAATATTTTAGTTATGGGCATCGATCGAGTTTTAGATGCCAAAAACAGCGACGATCTATTTAAAGGTCGCAGCGATACCATGCTCCTAGTGCGCTTCGATCCTAGCGACAAAACCGTGAGAATGCTGTCTATCCCTCGCGATAGCCGTGTCAGAATCCCCGGCCACGGTTTCACTAAAATCAACGATGCCAATGTTCACGGTGGACCAACTCTAGCGGCGGAAGTGGTCAGTAATACTTTAGGGGATGTCACCGTTGATCGCTATGTGCGGGTGACTACCGATGCCTTTAAGGAATTAGTCGATTTAGTCGGGGGTGTAGAGGTTTATGTCCCCGAACGAATGTATCATAAAGATGTCACCCAAAAATTAGAAATTGATTTACAAGAGGGTTGGCAAAATCTCAACGGCGACCAGGCCGAACAATTTGCCCGTTTTCGTAACCCCCAATACGGCGATGTCGGTCGCGTACAAAGACAACAAATTTTATTAAAAGCACTACAGCAAAAGATTTTTAGTCCGACAATTCTCCCCAGTCTCCCGAAAGCAGTACAGGTTTTACAACAATATATCGATACGAATTTAACCGTCGAGGAAATGCTGGCTATCGCTAATTTTGGCCGGGAAATTAAACAGGATGACTTGAGAATGATCCTACTCCCCGGCCGGTTTAATAG
The DNA here is from genome assembly GCF_041928595.1 of Microcystis sp. BLCC-F209. NCBI lineage: Bacteria > Bacillati > Cyanobacteriota > Cyanophyceae > Chroococcales > Microcystaceae > Microcystis > Microcystis sp. BLCC-F209. Next base: position 5,023 of record NZ_JBHFLL010000180.1, on the reverse strand, counting down.
CCTTGAGGAATACGATGGTCGCAGTTATTGGATTTTGAACCGTCGCGAAATCAGAACCATTGTGGCTAACAATTTTACCGATAACTATTCCGGGGGAGAAACCTCCGTTTATAGTCTGCGGATTGCCATTCAAAATGCCACCCATACCAAAGGTTTAGCCCGTCGCACTCGTAATTATCTGGCCAAACGGGGCTATACAAATGTTTATATTAGCGATGACTCCTCCCAAAAGCTAGAAACCACGGCAATTATTGCCCAAAAAGGTGATGTTCAGTCCGCTAACGTCTTGAAAAATCAATTGGGAATCGGTAAAGTAGAATCATCCTCCACTGGTGCTTTAGACTCAGACCTAACCATTCGGGTGGGTGATGATGTGGCCCAGTTTCTCGACGCTCAACAGTAACAATGTTGAAAAATTTTTTCAGTCTGGTTTTAATTATTTTGCTGGCGATTCTTGGGCTACTTTTCGCAGCCCGTCCAGTGGCTTTGGCCCAAGATAAAACGATTAACTATAGTTTTGCCCAGCTGCAAGATCGGGATTTTTCCCATCAGGATTTGCGCGGAGGAGTTTTCGCCGCCGCCGCAATGCGGGGAGTTAACCTAGAAGGGGCCGATTTATCCTATAGCATTCTCACCGAGGCTGTCCTCTTAAAAGCTAACTTAAAAGGGGCCGATTTAACCGCCTCTTTGGTAGATAGAGTTACCCTCGATTTTGCCGATTTAACCAATACTATTTTTACCGATGCGATCGCTAGTCGCAGCCGTTTTTATGACACAATTATTACCGGGGCCGATTTCACTAACGCGGTAATTGATGCCTATCAGGTCAAGTTAATGTGTGAACGGGCCGATGGGATTAATCCGGTCACGGGAGTGGCCACGAGGGATAGTTTAGGCTGTAATTAGCAATTCTGGGCAGATTCTGGCTGACTGCTCAAAAATAGCCTACCCCCTACACTCCAGCTATCTCGATCGAGACAGCCGGGGTGTAGAATGAAAATACTGAGCGAGGCTAAAGAAAGGAGAGAGACTCTTGATAATCGTCATCGATAACTATGATAGTTTTACCTACAATTTAGTCCAGTATTTAGGAGAATTAGCGACTGAGTTTCCGATCGCCGTGCCGATCGAGGTCTATCGTAATGATAAAATCGATCTGGCCACGATCGAACAAATGCGGCCGGATGGGATTGTGATTTCCCCCGGTCCCGGTCGTCCGGTCGATGCGGGCATATCTCTGGAATTAATCGCCAAATTTGGCCACTATCTGCCAATTTTGGGGGTCTGTCTCGGTCATCAAAGTATCGGTCAGGTATTCGGAGGGGATGTGGTCCGGGCCACGGTCTTGATGCACGGCAAAACTTCGCCAATCTATCACAACAATGAAGGGGTATTTCAAGGCTTAGAAAATCCTTTTACTGCCACCCGTTACCATAGTTTAGTGATCGAGCGCTCCACCATGCCGGATAATTTAGAGATCACGGCCTGGGTGGAAGATGGCACGGTCATGGGGGTCCGTCATCGGGATTACCCCCACATTCAAGGAGTACAATTTCATCCCGAAAGTATTTTAACCACTGCTGGCAAGGAACTTTTAAGAAACTTTCTGCGATCCCTCTAGTGTTTACTAATCGCCAACCCCTGAAATTAACCTTAACTTGATTAATTCTGCATCTATATTTATGAAAAGGCGAGATTTTATCTTATCGGCGGGGACAAGTTTCTTAACCGTGGCAGTAAGCTCAGTTTTAGCGGAAACTAAACCGAAACCCCCTAACCCCACTTCCCCCCAAAAACCCGATAATTCCCTCTTAGTTCAATGGTTGGGTCATAGTTGCTTTTTATTCACCGGAGGAGGTCAAAGAGTCCTCGTTAATCCCTTCCGGGCGATCGGTTGTACGGCGGGTTTTCCTTTGCCAAAAGTAGAAGCAGATATCGTTTTAATTAGTAGTCAACTCTGGGATGAAGGGGCGGCCGAGGGTTTACCAGGTAATCCGAAAATTTTGTTTGAGCCGGGGGCCTACGATCTGGGTAAATTAAAATTCCAGGGCATTAGTATCGCCCATGATCGCGTAGGTGGCAAACGTTTCGGCATGAATGTGGCCTGGCGTTGGACCCAGGCGGGGATTAGTATTGTCCATTTAGGGGGGGCAGCGGCCCCAATCGAATTAGAACAAAGAATTCTGCTAGGTTCGCCGGATTTAGCTTTTATTCCCGTGGGAGGGGGTCCAAAAAATTATAATCCCCAAGAAGCAAAACAGGCGATCGAAGTTTTACAGCCGCGAATTGCTGTCCCGACGCAATATTTTACCAGTGCCGCCGATAAAAAGGCCTGTGAATTGGTGTCTGTAGATGAATTTCTCAAGTTGGTCAAGGATAAAAATATCCGTTTAATCGAGGACAATAAATTACGGATTCGTGCCGCCGATTTACCCAAAAAAGGGACTCTCATTCGCGTGTTTGACTACCGCAATCTGTTACAGAAATCCTAACTTTTAGGAGCCAATAACCTAGTACTGCTGTAGATCATCTCCTAGTTCTCTAAAAATTGCTTTAACAATCTTATTAAAAATGTTTTTGCTGAAAGAATCTCGCTCTTTTTTTAGACAGGGATGGACAATTGCGGTTTTACTAATTGCCCTGCTTGTTTCCCTGCCAATTTTATCGGTGGCCAGTAGTTTATTAACTAATTCCAGTCAAGTTTGGCAACATCTGATCGAAACTGTTCTCTGGGATTATCTAGTTAATTCTTTTTGGTTAATGTGCGGGGTGGGCAGCGGCGTTTTAATCATCGGTGTCGGGACCGCTTGGTTAACAACGATGTGTCAATTTCCCGGTCGTCAACAATTTCAATGGTTATTACTACTACCCCTTGCCGCTCCCGCCTATCTCTTGGCCTATACTTATACCAATATGATGGACTATTTTGGTCCGGTGCAGACCTTCTTAAGAAGCGTTTTCGGTTGGAATAGTGTCGAAGATTATTGGTTTCCTAATATCCGTTCTCTTTGGGGGGGGATTCTGATGTTAATACTGGTGCTTTATCCCTACGTTTATCTGTTAGCAAGGGTCGGTTTTTTAGAACAATCTGTCTGCACGGTGGAGGCAAGTCGCTCCTTGGGATGTAATCCTTGGCGCGGTTTTTTTACCGTTGCTTTACCCCTAGCAAGACCAGCAATTATGGCGGGATTGGCCCTAGCTTTAATGGAAACTCTGAACGATTTTGGTACGGTGCAGTATTTCGGCATTAATGCTTTTACCACGGGGATTTATAATACTTGGTTCGGCATGGGCGATCGCATAGCGGCGGGGCAGTTATCAACAGTTTTAATGGTATTTATCCTCGTTTTAGTTTTCCTTGAACAATCCTCCCGTCGTCAAGCTCGTTACTATGAAATGACCAATCGTTTCCAGTCACCGACTAAGTACGAACTAGGATTTGTTCGCAGTTTTTTGGCAATAATCTCCTGTTTTTTACCAGTATTTCTTGGGTTTATTGCCCCTGCTTTCTATCTGACCTATCTAGCCTTTAATCATGCCCAAGAAACTTTTAATAATGACTTTTTTAGTTTGTCACTAAACAGTTTTTTTCTGGCTAGTTTAAGCGCAATTATTGCGGTAGTTTTAGCTTTAATTCTCGCCTACGGGGAAAGACTTAATCCGAATAAAACTCTTAAGGGATCTGTGCGGATTGCGGCCGCTGGTTATGCTATACCCGGCATTGTTATCGCGGTGGGGGTTTTAATTCCTATCGGCAAATTAGATAACTTTTTCAATCAAGGATTAAATATCAATTTAATTCTGAGCGGCACGATTTTCTGTGTGATTTTTGCCTATATTGTCCGGTTTTTAGCCGTAGCTTTCTCCACACTAGAATCGAGTTTAAGTAAAATTAAACCTAGTTTAGATGATGCTTCTCGCAGCCTTGGCTATGGCACTGGTGCCACTTTAATGAAAGTGCATATTCCTCTTTTGTCGGGGGGATTATTGACAGCGGCTATGTTAGTTTTTGTCGATGTGATGAAGGAATTACCAGCCACTTTGGTCCTAAGACCTTTTAATTTTGATACCCTAGCGGTGCGCGTTTATCAATACGCCAGCGATGAACGTTTGGTGGAAGCGGCGGCCCCGGCCCTGGCCATTGTCCTAGTGGGATTAATTCCGGTAATTTTTTTAAGTTGGCAAATTTCCCGACGGGCGATCGATTAAAGTGGTGGCCGATTCCTAGACCAGTTGGCGATCGGCCAGCAGCTTAGTTCTATAGTCTAGTACAAAATAATGTTACAGTTCTTGACAAGACTACTAGAGAGGGGGGGTGTCAGTGATAGGATTCCCTAAAACCCCTTTTCTTTATTTTTGTAGAGAGAACAAAACCCTATGACAGAACTTTCTGGAAAAGCTCCTAAGTTCGGTGGCAGCACAGGCGGTTTACTCGCCAAAGCCGATCTAGAAGAAAAGTACGCCATCACCTGGACAAGCAGCAAAGAACAAGTCTTTGAAATGCCCACCGGTGGCGCCGCTATCATGAACGAAGGCGAAAATCTCCTCTATTTGGCCCGCAAAGAACACGCGCTCGCTCTTGGTACCCAATTCCGGACGAAATTCAAACCCAAAATCGAAGATTACAAAATCTATCGGATTTACCCCAGTGGTGAAGTGCAGTATCTCCACCCTGCTGATGGTGTCTTCCCCGAAAAAGTTAACGCTGGTCGTGAATTTTTCGGCAAAAAAGACCGCAATATCGGCAAAAACCCGGAACCGGCGACAATTAAGTTCTCTGGTGTCACTCCCTACGAAGCATAAATAATCCCTAAAATCGAGAGAGGGGAGTTAGATTTAGAAGCTATTTGGCCCTAAGATTTAACTTCTGACTCTCGATTTCTGGCTCTCCCAGGTTTGGTGGGTAAAATGTATTCTAGGATACAGTCCTGCTGGCGAGTGAGTGGAACGAACCACAAAGACACAAAGGACACAAAGATTGATCGATCATATTGTAAGTTAAACTGATCACACAGAACCTAGA
>NZ_JBHFLL010000018.1:0-2727 GCF_041928595.1 Microcystis sp. BLCC-F209 | reverse complement strand
TAAGCGTCCTATAGCGATAATTTCTGGCTCTTCCGTCTGATCGTTATTAATCTCTACCACTAAGCTCATTACTCGATCGTAGTCGATAAAACAAATGCGCGTAAGACGATCATAAGCGGTTTGGCGATCGAGATTGACAAGGTGAAAATAACGATAATAAATGCTTTCTTCCGAGAGATAATGGTGAAATTGTCGCACTAAAGGCTATCATTTCAGCTATTCTCGTCTGGGTGATCAGAGCTAAATCTAAGGGTGTGTTATAATGACTAAGGTTCAAACATAGTCTAAGAGTTATTGCTAAGAAAATTACTTTTTTAGGAAAAAGTCATTATGAATATGAGTAAGAAAAAAATATGCTTGACAACCTTAGCCATAGGTTCTAAATACAGGAAACACGCCCTACAACTTGCAGAAGATATTCACCACTACTCACCAGATACGCCTTTTGTCGTTCTTACTGATAATCCTCAGATATTTGTTGGTATGGATTCGGTTATACCAATAAAACATGAAATTCAATCCGTAGGAATTTACCACGATAAACTCGACTGTATCGCAGCATCTTTCAAACAAGGTTTTAACTGTTGTATTTTTCTGGATGCTGATTGTCGCCTACTAACGGATATTACGGCATCTCGTCACTGGCAAGTTGGCCTAACGTCAAAAAGTTGTCATGACCTGAAAAGATATGTGACCAAAAATTCTGGGCAGCAGTCATCTAGGCTAATTTACGAACTAGCAGAAAAATATCAATTTTCTATAGAAGAATGTAAATTTATCTCAGAGTGGATATTTGTTGTTTGTCGAGACGAGCAAAATAATCAAGCAGAGCAATTTCTGCAATATTGGCGAGAAATCAGGGATTATATGGAAAATAATCGAGTTTTTGCGGGCGAAGGAGCGGCTATGGGCATAGCGTCGAATTTAGCTGGTTGGCCAGTTTATCACTACGATACTGGCTATCCCAATGAATCAGAGCGACATCAGATTTTTGATGCTTATAAGGACAGAATGTTCTATAAGACAGAATCTATACCTGACCATCTCAAAGAAACGATTAAGAAACTAGATAAACAAAGGCTTGAAATTGAAAAACAATCTCGCTTATCTGCCAAAATTAATAAGCTGAAAAATCAATGCGCTCAAGAGTTAAGATTTCTGCGACTGAAAATTAGATATGTTGCCAATTTATTAGTTTAGTGCTGGTGGTAATAGGAGATAATCATGAAAATCTTTTCCCCAATTACCGCCTTCATTCTGATTAGGAAAATAAACCATTTGCTACATCTTTTTTAAAGTCTTGAAGTTTTTCCTCTAGTTGATTAGTTAACATTTCAAGGCGAGAATCCTTGCTCAAAACTGGAGACCGAGACAGGGCTGCTTGTTTCAGAGCTTGAGCAGCTTCTTTTTGGCGATTCCAATCTCTAATTGTCCGAAAAGGAGTTAGAATATCGAGACTTTCTTTGGGGTGATGTAATCTTTTCATCCGAATAGGTTGATATTCTACACCGATCGAGGAACACCAATCTTGCCATTTAAAAGCAAGAATACTGGAGTTAGTAGTAATTGGCAGCCAAGGTACGCGAAGGGCATCAGCAATAATAGCACCGTGCATAGCTTCTGCTAATAAAATTTCTGTCTCACTAATACTTGATAAAACTTGCTCTACAGACCATCTAGGATCTATATAACCAAACCCTAATTTTTGACAAACGGTTTCCCATCCTTTGCCCGCAAGTTCATAATGAGGCATATAAGAAAAACGATATTTCTTTGGGGATTGATTAGAAAAAACTTGACGAATTAAGACAGCACCATCAGTGATCGCTAGTTTCTCAGAAATTCCTAGGGCTTGAGCCGAAAGTAATCCTCTAACACAATAAATTGTATAAGATTCATCGATCTTTGGCACCCCTTTTCCATAGCCGACACCTGTACCAAAAATAACGATTTTACGAGCATATCTTGTCTTTTGTGGTAAACCATTATTAATTAGGCTACCAATACCCACAAAGGCAACACTAGCATCCTCATCTAGAATACCAGGAATCAGTTTTTCCCAAAGCCAAGGATTAAGCTCATCTCCAAAGTTCCTCTCGCCCTTAGGCAGTTTATAGTAACGTAGTTTCATTGTGCTAAATTCTCCAGTATTTATCTATTTTTATGCTGTTATACTACCTTCAGGACAACTACCGATTCAGCCTCTAGGAAGGAAAACAATAACTAGGCTAATCTTATCAATCACCATGAAAGTAATTTAGCCTGTGAGAATTATATAATAAGTTTGCCAAAATTTATCGGCTCTTCTCGGCTTTGTGTGATAATTTTTGCTTATGGAATCGTGAAATGCTTACTGGACAAGACTTTTAAGACTATTTTGCGGATATTCTATCAGTATAGATCTCGTTTCCACACAGAAACCAGAAGAGCCATTTATCTGGCCATTGCCTGATCAGCTTGTCAAAAAGGCTTCATAATTCAAGTTCCGCTTTGACAAAATCGGCAGTTTTATGGAGAGAAAACCCCACTTTAGCAGCTATCATCTGCATAGCGCGATTATCCCTTAAAATTTCCCCTTCAATTCCCTCTAATCCTTCCTTTTTGCCAATAGTGACCAAACGCTGTAGTAATTCAGTACCAATACCCTGACCTTGATAGTCATCCCTAACTAATAGGTCAAATTCCGCCACATTAACGCCGTGCAGTTTATTTAAGCGTCCTATAGCG
>NZ_JBHFLL010000179.1:0-2862 GCF_041928595.1 Microcystis sp. BLCC-F209 | reverse complement strand
CTTTGGTGGGTAAAATGTATTCTAAGATACATTTCTCAAGAGCGAGGGGGTGGAACGAACCACAAAGACACAAAGGACACAAAGATCGATCGATCCTATGTCAATTAAACTTATCACACAGAACCTAGAAGAGCCAAATATTCTGATTCGGATTAGATTATTGCCTGAACTTGGAGATGATATATTCAACAAGTCAGATCGGCTCGACTTTGTGTTATAATCAAGGTAAGGCTTTAAAGACGATATTCTCAGCAAATTATGCCTATTGTTCTTACTGCTACTCTAATTTCACCGAAAGATTAATTTAACCTTGATCTGTCGGGACTGATTTCTTAACCTTTTAATAAATTGATTTTTTCCCTAGTCAGGCTAGAATCAGTAGCATTAGCATCCAAGATAATCGGGGTAACTTGGCTTAATCTGGGGTAGTATGGCCAAAAACGCCCAAAATAGTCAAATTTAGGCTGAAGTGGCTTCTTACTAACTGTTTAATCTATTATTTAGGTATTAGACTCTATGGCTAAAGCGTCCACCGTAACTTCCGAAGTCGATCTTAAAGATTCGCAATATTACTTTAACCGAGAATTAAGCTGGTTAGAATTTAATCATCGCGTGCTTTATGAGGCACTTGATCCTCGGACTCCCCTACTAGAAAGATTAAAATTTACCGCCATTTTTTGTGCCAATCTCGACGAATTTTTTATGGTACGGGTGGCAGTTCTTAAACAACAGGTAGAGGCAAATGTAGCCGTTTTAAGTGCCGATGGCCGGACTGCCTCGGAACAGCTAACCGAGATAAGTAACCGTCTGCGTCCCCTTGTGCAACAGCAGGATCATCTTTTTGAACACACCCTGAAAAACCTCTTAGTAGAACAGGGAATTCATCTGATTAACTATGTGGATTTACATCAAGAACAGCGCAATTATCTCCACGATTACTTTGAACAAAATATTTTCCCGGTTTTAACTCCCCTAGCGGTGGATCCTAGTCATCCTTTTCCCTATATTTCTAATCTCAGTCTCAATTTAGCCGTAGTCGTTCGCGATCCCGACACCGATAAAGAATTATTTGCCAGGGTGAAAGTGCCGCAGGTTTTCCCCCGTTTTCTGGCATTATCCAAGGAATTACGCCACCAAGACGGAAAAGCTTCGATTTGGACGGGAGTACCCCTTGAACAGGTGGTAATGCACAATTTAGAGGCACTTTTCCCCGGCATGATCATTCAAGAATGTTATCCTTTTCGGGTGACACGCAACGCCGATATCTCCGTCGAAGAAGATGAGGCCGATGATTTATTATTAGCGATCGAGGAAGAAGTCCGCAAGCGCCGCATTGGTAAATCGGCAGTACGTCTGGAAATTCACAGTTCTACTCCTAGCAATATTAAAAACCGGATCATGCGCGATCTCGGACTTGAGGAGATCGATGTTTACGATGTGGATGGAATGCTGGGACACAAGGATTTATTTTATTTTCTGTCCTTACCCTGTCCCGAACTGAAAGATCCGCCTTGGAATCCCGTCACCCCACCGGTTTTACAGGGATTGCGAGAAATAGTTGACGGTAACGAAGACGGGATACTAGAACAGGATGGCGAAGATATTTTTACTTTAATTCGCAATAACGATATTCTCGTTCATCACCCTTACCATTCCTTTAGTGCCTCAGTACAACAGTTTATCGCCCAGGCTGCCCATGATGCCCATGTTTTAGCGATTAAAATGACTTTGTATCGTACTTCCGGAGATTCCCCGATTGTCAATTCCCTGATTGCGGCGGCGGAAAATGGGAAACAGGTAGCGGCGTTAGTGGAACTAAAAGCACGCTTTGATGAGGAAAATAACATTACTTGGGCGAAAAAGCTCGAACAAGCCGGAGTTCACGTTGTTTATGGCTTAGTTGGTCTAAAAACCCATACGAAAGTGGTTCTCGTGGTCAGAAAAGAAGGGGATAAAATCCGTCGTTATTTCCATATTGGCACGGGTAATTATAACCCAAAAACAGCTAAATTATACACTGATTTGGGCTTACTTAGCTGTCGCGAGGATTTGGGGGCAGATATCACCGATTTATTTAACTTTCTGACCGGATACTCCCGTCAGCAATCCTATCGCAAACTTTTAATTGCTCCCGTGAGTTTGCGAAAACGGATGTTAGCAATGATTGAGCGCGAGGCCAAAAACTGTAAAAATGGGGGTACGGGGCGCATTGTGGCAAAAATGAACTCTATTGTCGATAAACCGATTATAGAAGCCTTATACGCCGCTTCTCGTGCTGGTGTGCAGATTGACTTAATTATTCGTGGGATCTGTTGTTTACGGCCCGGATTGCCGGAAGTGAGCGAAAATATCCGAGTAATTAGCATTATCGGCCGCTTTTTGGAACATTCCCGCATTTTTTACTTCTACAATGGTGGTCAGGAGGAGGTTTATATTGGTAGCGCCGATTGGATGACGCGGAACCTGACTCGTCGCGTGGAAGCAGTGACACCCATTGATGACCCAGCGATCGCCAAAGAACTGGAAGAAATTCTCGGCATCATGTTGTCAGATAACCGGCAAGCATGGGAATTACAATCCGATGGCAGTTATATTCAGCGTCGTCCTGCCAACCAGGGACAGGAAAGCAGTACCCATGTAATTTTAATGGAAAAAGCCCTTAAATCTGCGGGGGTTAGTCAATAGGAACAGTGATCAGTTATCAGTGATCAGTTATCAGTTATGGCTCTTCTAGGTTCTGTGTGATAAGTTTAATTGACATAGGATCGATCGATCTTTGTGTCCTTTGTGTCTTTGTGGTTCGTTCCACCCCCTCGCTCTTGAGAAATGTATCTTAGAATACATTTTACCCACCAAAGCTGG
>NZ_JBHFLL010000178.1:0-11430 GCF_041928595.1 Microcystis sp. BLCC-F209 | reverse complement strand
TTTACAGAGTTTTATGTGTCAACATATCAGCTATGTACACTGGTTTAGGAAAATTGTCTATTCAATCTGAAAAATGGCGTTCTGGGGTTGTCATGTTCTTAAATGTAAAGTTTTGTTACGAGATTCAACATTTCTGGCTTTGTCTATATATGCAACGAGAACTCCTAGATGATTTCCTCCAATCATTGTGTCACTTTCCCAATGAACGATTGCGGTTTTCTGGTCAGCAATTGCTGGTCGCTCGCAGATATCCACAGGACTAGGAATCCGTCCACGTTTACTTTTTCCTCCACGGCTCGGCTGAGCGTTCGACAAAAGCTCACGCCGAAGTCTCACGGCCGAAGCCTTTTGCCTTTTGCCTGTCCTGATATGTAGCTTATACTCAACGGATTTAGTATTAATTCCCGTGATATCGTGCTTTGATGACATCCGAGCCAGAGATCCATTTGCCGTTGAGATAAATTTCCCTCTTGACTAAGTTGGTAGAGCGGGTTTCTTTGTTCTATGTTAAGATGTTGAGGGCTTCGTTTTTAGGTCTGATTTGTTTTTGTATTGATCAGACACTACCTGATGAGCCTTTCTTTGTCAACTTTTGAGGTTGATGCGTTTCATTTTTGAATTGGCGTTATTAACCTGATCCCGTTCCTAACTTTTAGAGGTTATCTAATGATAAGCTATCAGAGATAACCCCCTCTTTTTCGCTTTTTCTAGCTTGGTATGAAACCGTGATCAACTCTGAAGAAAAAAGACCGACTTGGGACGAATATTTTTTAATGATCGCTAAATTAGCCGCCACCAGATCTACCTGTTTAGCTTTTCCCGTCGGTGCGGTAATTGTCAAAGATCGGCAGGTTTTAGCTACGGGGTACAATGGTTCTCCATCGGGAACGGTTCATTGTACTGCCCAGGGTTTTTGTTATCCCGGTTTGGGAACCTGTCGAGAATCCGGAGAAATTCCCTCTCGGGCAATTCATGCCGAAGCTAATGCGATCGCTCAAGCGGCCAAACACGGTATTTCTACCCAAGGCGCTAGTATTTACGTTACTTTAGAACCCTGTATTTCCTGTTTAAAACTAATTATTTCTTCGGGAATTAAAGAAGTTTTTTACGAAGCGGATTTTAATAGTGGGACAAAAGCCATGTTAAGGGATTCTTTTCTGGAAACGGGGATTATTAAATATAAAAAGATTTATTTATCAGAAGCAATGGCTAATCATGCGGCCTTATTCTTATTAAATCCCATTTTGATCGATCTCAGGTAGTTATCCCAAGGATGCTAATTACTAGGAAAAGTCTCTATCTCTAGGGTAGATAAAGTTAGTTGAATTTGGATAAAATAGCGAAAATTTTTTATGGGTGGGTTTCCAGAAAAGGTTCGATATCGATGGGGAACCAATCCCCGTCTAATACTTGTTCGAGAGTGAATATAGACTCTAGGGGAATCGCATTTTTATCGACTATCCGCGCATTAATCAGGGATTTTCTGGCGGTTAAATAGGCTTTTTCCAAAGAATCGCGGGCGTGGTTGGCGAGGGTGGCACTATCTATTTTTTGTTCTAATTGCGCTCGGAAAGCGGCGATCTCCACTATCCAGTGACGGGCATTCTGTTCTTTTTCCGATTCCCAATAGGATAGTTTTAGCAGATGTTCAATTAAAACAGTTAATAAACTCGTTATTGCCTGTCTCTCGCTTTTTCCCATGCACTCCACCTCTTCGATCAGGTTTTCCCAGTCCACCCTGTCAAACTCTTTTCGCTTTAACAGTTCGGCGGTTTTTTCCGTCCAGAGAACAAAATCTTCCTCGTAGAGAGCGGTCATCATAGATTTATCTTCCCGACCGGGAGCGCAGGGTAATGGCTCGATTATAACCCTCGATCGCTATCCTCGATCCGCTTCTAGTGCGGGGAATTTTTGCCAAGTTAGAGATTTATCCTGCAGCACAAGTTGTTCTTTTTGTCAAAAAAACTTTTCCTTTTTAACAAAAGTACACAAACATTTTGATCAACGCTCTGGGCTAAAAAGGGGAGAAAGAGAGAAGGTCACTAATATTGTTTAAGTAGGCAGTGGGGATTGAGAGAGGGTTTCCAGGATGGCTCAACAGCTAAAAACACAAAAAGCACAGAAAAACCCATCATTGCATAGAGTAAAATTATACCAGAATCGCTGTAACTATTGCTATCTCGTCGATAAATAAAAATAATTCTCAATTAATTCTTGAGAAAAAATAAATATTGCCAAATGTAAATTGAAATCTTCTCAAGTATTAATGGTGTATTGATAAAAAATGCTTATATAATACCAAATCCTGTTTAAAAAGTATAAAAGAGCAGAGAGTGGGTAGCAGGGAGAAACAATTGATAACTTGGCAGTTAATCACACTATTAAAAACGGATTTGGTGTGAAACCGCCTTTCCCCTCTCCCGTGCGGTCCTACTATCCCTCGGCCATTAAGCGCAATAATTCGTCAGTGGATAGCTTGCCGCTGGCGTCGGTTCCCTCCAATAAACTATCGGCGAGATCGCGTTTATGGTGGTGCAGATCGACGATTTTTTCCTCGATCGTATCCTTGGCCACTAAGCGATAAATCGTCACCGGACGTTTTTGGCCGATGCGGTGGGCGCGATCGGAGGCCTGATCCTCCACTGCGGGATTCCACCAGGGATCAAGATGGATAACATAATCGGCCGCGGTGAGATTTAATCCTGTCCCCCCAGCTTTTAAACTAATTAAAAATACGTCCCCTTCCCCCGCTTGAAACGCTTTCACCTGTTTCTGCCGATCGCTGGCTGGGGTACTACCATCGAGGTATTGATATTTTATCTGCCGTTGCTCGAGATAACTGCGGACAATCGCTAAATGATCGACAAATTGACTAAATACCAACGCTTTATGCTGATTATCCAATAAATCATCCAGAATTTCCCCGAAACGGGACAATTTCGAGCCGGCTAAATCCAAATCTGGAGCCACTAACTGCGGGTGACAGCAGGCCCGGCGTAATTTCATGATCTCTGCCAGTACCTGGAGATGTTTTGCCCCGGCGGTACTGTCACTCTCGCTTAATTTCTCCAAAGCGCGCCGCCGTAAGGCCTCGTAAAACGCCTTCTCCTCGACGCTTAACTCGATCGGGACTAAAATCTCGGTACGGGGCGGTAATTCCGCCAGAACTTGGTTTTTGGTGCGCCGGAGAAGGAAAGGCCGCACCAGTTTTTTTAACTGTTCGCGAGCGGTTTTATCGCCGTATTTTTCGATCGGGGTGGCGAAACGGCGATCAAAACTTTCCAAAGACCCCAACAATCCGGGGTTAATAAAACGGAAAAGATTCCATAATTCCCCTAAATGATTCTCGATCGGTGTTCCTGTGGTGATTAATTTAAAATCCCCCCGCAGATTCATGGCTGCTTTCGATCGCTTGGTGGAGAAATTCTTAATCGCTTGGGCCTCATCGAGAACGATTGTCCGCCATTCCACCCCGGCCAACATGGTGGCCACTTCTTCCTGCTGTAATAACCCATAGCTACAGACCAACAGATCGAAAGGTTGCAGTCGATCGAGTAGTGCTTGCCGATCGCCTGTTCCCAATTGGATGATATTTAAGGTGGGTGCGAACCTTTCCGCCTCACTAATCCAGTTCAAACATACTGAAGTAGGAGCGATCGCTAAAGTCGGTCCCTCCGAGGCGCGGGTAAGGATCACTGCCAGGGCCTGTAAAGTTTTCCCTAATCCCATATCATCGGCCAAACAGGCCCCGGCCCCCCACTGGGCCAGCCTAGCTAACCAGCGAAAGCCTTCCAGTTGATAGTCGCGCAATTCTGCCTGTAGAGTTGAGGGGACTTCTGGGGTAAAATCCTGACTCTCCTGAAAGCGTTGTAAATTATCGCGCCAACGTTTATCGGCCTTGAGTTGTCCCACTTCCTCGCTGAGTTCCGAGAGAATCGGGGCAGCGAAGGGATGAAACCGCAAACCGTCGCCGGACTTTTCCGAGAAAGCGCGCATTTCCTGTAACCGTTCCCGAAATGCCTCGGTTAGGGCGAGAAATTGACCATCTCCGAGGGGAATAAACCGCCCCGGCGATCCCTCTAGCAATTTCATCAACTCCTGCATACTCAGGACTGATTTCTCCTCTAGGTGCAGTTCCCCACTGACCGCAAACCAATCCCGTTGACTGTGGATATTTAGGTGTAGGTCCTGTAATCGCACCTGACGCGACACCCGCCATTTTTCCCCTTCCGGCCATTCCACGAGGACACTATCGCTTAATTCCCGCAATTCCAGCAGTAGATCTAGACAATCCTCTGGATTTTCTAGCCGCCATTCCCCATCTTCTTCCTCAAAACTGATCAGGATCGGACAAGAATCGATCGCTGTTTGGGCCAGTTTTTTCTCCAGGGCTAAATCCCTAGTTGTTTGCAGCCGTTCCCCCTCGATCTCGGCGATCACTGTTTCGCCCCCTTTTCCAGGCTGGAAATAGGGACCGGCTGCCCCAAAAGGACGGCTGAGAACCGCCACTTTTAGACCCTCCCCAGCCGGTAAGAGATGAATCCGGGGTTGACTATCGGCCGCCACTGACCGGGCTGCTTTTCCTCCGCCGATATCGGAATGTACTGTCACTATCCCGGAGAGGGAATTGATTGCGGCCAGGACTTTTTCCCGGCCTTTGTCGGGGACTTCTAGGCGGTTGCTTTTGCCGATAATGTCGGCGATGCTTCGGTGTTCTGGCTTGACTTCGATTACCTTAATGCGAGTGGGGGTTTCTTTCCAAATCAGCACTTCTTGGCGATCGCTGAGATCGGGTAGTAAAGAGAGGATTAATTTACCCGATTTTTCCTTTCTTACTCGCAATTCCGGTTCCCCGGCGACGATTTCTACCCGCGTTCCGGGGGAATCTTCCCAAAACACCAGGGGATGACCGATCAGTTCGATAATGGCCCGGCGCTCAAAGTGATACTCGTTCTGGCCATAGTAACTGGATTCCACGAAGATATGGGCGCAAATTTTCAGGTCTTGCGGGGTTAAATAGTCAATTTCCCCAGTTTTTCGCAGACGTTTCAGGGAGACGGGACGGCCACGACTCCAATTACCCCGCGCGTCGAGTTTTTGTTCTTTTGCTTGCAGGAAATAATCCTCGGAATGGATAGTGATAAACCAAGCAAGGCGGACGACGGGGTTAGATTTACCCGGGGTTGGTGTTGGCGCGCACAGATTAGTCAAGGCATTCAGGCACAGTTGCCAAGCTTCTTGGGGTTCGATCGCATCCACCAGGGGGGAAGGGAGATGCCAGTTTATAACCACCTCCGCTTCCGGCGCTCGATCGAGTCGGGACAGTAGGGCCCCGGTTTCCAGGGCTAACCAATGGTAGCCAGCCGCCTTGGCATCTTTGTAGAGGGGCAAGAGTAGGCGGGGCAGATGTTTTTTAGCGATGTCGCTACTCATCCAGTAGAGACAGATACTATAGAGAAGAGTCTCTAGACCCTGGCCCATTTGGTAGGGATTGATCGTCGCGTCGATGATTGCGTCTTTGGCCTGCATATCTCCCTGACGGGCAGCGATGATTTTTTCCAGACGGGCATAGATAGGACTGAAAGGATGATCGTTTTGACGCGTCACCCAATTGGTATAGCTGGCGGCTTCGGCGAGACGTTCGGGGGTTCCTTCTTTGAGGAGGGCGAAAATAAAGGAGAAGCCGCTAATTGAAGAAAAATAGATTTTTTGTTTTCCTTTAGCTTTTTTTAGGGCTTTAAGGGCGAGGGTGTATTCTTGGATCGCTTTGCTGTTTTTCCCCTCTAGAAAGGCAATCCAACCCCGGAGCGCTCCGATTTCTGCTGCTTGGCTTTCCGGGAAGGGGCGATCGAGATACCGACGCACTTTATCGCTTTGTCCTCGGATGATTGCCTGTTCGAGCCACAAATGGCCTTCGGAAACACTGGTCTGGTCTTGACAGAGTTCTTCTAGGAGGGAAAAAGCTCCATCGGCGCGAGTTATTTTTTCAAAAGCCTTGACAAGAATGCTATTTAGTGCTAGGGCTTGAAATTTGGTCGGTTGCGTCCGTAACCAATCCCCATCGAAGGGGTTATCGTAGATGAGAACCAGAAGGTCTTCCAGGCTGATTTTTGAGGAAGAATAGCTGGTTTTCTGATAATCGGCGATTTGTTGTTCGATCGAGTCGAAATCCTGACGATAGATGGCCAGACGGATTTCTCGGATTAATTGCTCTTTTCCCTGAAAAACTAGGCTTTCATCCCAACGAGTTCGGGGTTGCGGCAGTTTGTCCTTGATGATCTCGGCAAAACGCTTGAATTCCCCCTTGCTAACGCTATCACGGCTGGCAATCTCGACGAGGAGGGGATGACAGCGCGGCCCATAGCCTTTGTCCTGGATGATTACTTCCGCTTCTAGGAGGCGATCTAAATGGGATTTCAGGGTTTGGCCGTTAAATCGCCGGTTGTTCTCGTCGCGGTAATGGGCTTGATTTAAACAGTCTAGAAAAGTGCTGCGGGCGATCGGTTCATAGATTAGGGAAAAAAGACGGACGATCACCTGATCGAGTGCCGATAATTGTTGGTAGCGTTCGATGAGTTGGCGGCGGAGTTGCTCGATATCGTTCATATTCGGTTATATTCGCTGATAATCCTAATCTTTTGGCGGTGAGATGGCTGCAATTTATAGACGGGTTTCCAAAAAAGGTTCGATATCGATGGGGAACCAATCCCCGTCTAATACCTGTTGGAGAGTGAATATAGACTCTAGGGGAATCGCATTTTTATCGACGATTCTAGCTCTGATCAGGGTTTTTCTGGCATCGGAGTAGGCTGTCTCGAAAGTATCCCGCAGGTGATTGGTGAGAGTCGGACTATCTACCTTTCTTTCCAATTGAACCCTAAAATTGGCGATTTCTTCGAGCCAATGACGGGCATTCCGTTCTTTTTCCGATTCCCAATAGGATAGTTTCAGGAGATGGATTAATAATTGAGTTAACAAACTCTCTACAGCCCGTCTGTCACTTTTTCCCATGCACTCCACCTCTTCGATCAGGTTTTCCCAGTCCACCAGGTCAAACTCTTTTCGCTTTAACAGTTCGGCGGTTTTTTCTGTCCAGAGAACAAAATCTTCCTCGTAGAGAGCGGTCATCATAGATTTATCTTCCCGACTGGGAGCGCGGGGTAATGGCTCGATTATAACCCTCGATCGCTATCTTCGATCAGCTTCTAGTGCGGGTAATTGTTGCCAAGTTAGAGATTTATCCTGCAGCACAAGTTGTTCTTTTTGTCAAGAAAACTTTTTCTTTTTAACAAAAGTACACAAACATTTTGATCAACGTTATTGGCGATGTTATTTTGGGACTACAGGGGAAAGATAACCTCACTGCTAGAATTTAATTTTCAGACAAATAACCTCAGAGCAGAAATTATGACCTTTACACCAGCTATTGATCCAGATATTGAATACCCCGACAGTGACGGTAAACCCATGGCCGATAATACCGAACAATACGAATGGATCGTTAAAATCAAAGAAAATCTTGAGATTCTCTTTGCTAATTCTCCTCAGGTTTTTATTGCGGGGGATTTGCTCTGGTATCCTGTCCAAGATAAGAAAATTACCGGACCGGTTGCTCCCGATGTTATGGTAGTATTTGGTCGTCCGAAAGGAAGACGGGGTTCCTATAAACAATGGCAAGAAGATAACATTGCTCCTCAAGTGGTCTTTGAAATTCTCTCCCCTTCTAATAGTTTAGAAGAAATGGAGCGAAAACTACTCTTTTATCAACGTTATGGAGTGGAGGAATACTATCTCTATGATCCCGATTCTCATAGTTTTCAAGGATGGTGGAGACGGGAAGGACTATTAAGTTCTATACCTGAGATTAAGGGATGGGTTAGTCCTCGGTTAAATATCCGATTTGAATTGAGAGAAGATGGGTTAGAAATTTATAGTTTAGATGGTCAGAAATTTTTGACTTCTATCGAGTTATCTCAAAGGTTAGAACAAGAGCGTCTTAAAGCTGAACGTTTAGCTGAATATATCCGTTCTCTGGGAATTGATCCCGATACTTTATAATGACATAATCGATGGGTTGCGGTGAATACTAATTAACTGGTTAACTGCCTAAGTTATCGTCATTGAACCCAGTCTAGGGCTATACTTAACTATGTAATCAGTAAAAAAACAAATCTATGAAAGCTTGGGCAAAATCTCTAGAAAAACCAGCAGTGGAATTTTCTGAAACGCAATTAACCTTATTATCGGGGAAAATTCCCGATGGATTGCGAGGGAGTCTCTATCGCAATGGTCCGGGGAGATTAGAAAGAGGTAAGCAAAAAGTTGGTCATTGGTTTGACGGAGATGGGGCAGTTTTAGCTGTACATTTTCATGATAATGGAGCCAGTGCCACCTATCGTTATGTTCAGACTGCTGGTTATCAGCAAGAAAGCGCCGCTAATCAATATTTATTTCCTAATTATGGCATGAATGCCCCCGGCTTCTTTTGGAATAATTGGGGAAAAGAGGTAAAAAATGCCGCTAATACCTCGGTTTTAGCTTTACCCGATAAATTATTAGCTCTCTGGGAAGGGGGTTTTCCCCATAAATTAGATTTACAATCTTTAGAAACCCTAGGTTTAGATAATTTATCTAGGTTACAAGCAAAGGAAACTTTTTCCGCTCATCCTAAAGTAGATTTGTCCAGAGGAGAGATTTTTAATTTCGGGGTGACAATCAGTGCTAAAGTTAGTTTAAATCTCTATAAGTCTGACTCCACTGGTCAAATTATCCAGAAAAACACTTTTGATTTAGATAGATTGTCGCTGCTGCATGACTTTGTTTTAGCAGGACAGTATCTCGTCTTTTTTGTCCCACCGATAAAAGCGGATAAGTTATCGATACTGTTGGGATTTAAAACTTTTAGTGATGCCATGCAGTGGCAGCCAGAATTAGGAACAAGAATACTAATTTTTGAGAGAGATTCTCTGCAATTAGTCAGTGAAAGTGTTACAGATTCATGGTTTCAATGGCACTTTGCTAATGGTTGTGTAAATGACCAAGGCAATCTTGAAATTGTTTTTGTCCGTTATGATGACTTTAAGACTAATCAATTTTTAAAAGAAGTTGCCACGGGTGAAACCGAAACCTTAGCCATTGGAAAATTGGCAAGTATTACCATTAATCCCCTATCAGCAAAGGTGATTAATCAGGAAATTCTCTCGGATTTAAGCTGTGATTTTCCCGTGGTTTCCCCGCAACTGGTGGGACAAAAATGGCAAAATACTTTTTTAGCTGTCCATCGTCCCGATAGCGATATTCGTCGGGAAATTATCGGACTTCCCGCTTGTTATAATCACTCCACAGGTAAGTTAACTATTGCTTATCTAGAAAATAACTGTTATGGTACTGAACCGATTTTTGTCTGCGATGGTTTATCTCCAGAAACGGGATGGTTAATCGTCGTAGTTTACGACGGCAATAATCACAGCAGCCAAGTGAGAATCTATGATAGTCAGCAGCTAGAAAAAGAACCCCTTTGTTGTCTGCAATTACCCAGTGTTATCCCTCCGGGGTTTCACGGTACTTGGCAAGAAAAATCAGAAAAAGGCGCTATTTAGAAAACGGGTTTCTTTGAGAAACCCGTTTTCTGGACTTGTGAGAGAGAAGCTTTATTCGATTTCTCTACGGTTGAAGATTTAATCAATTGGTTAAATACTTTAACTGCTTAGTTTGTGTTAGTGATCGCATCTTCGCCATGACAAGGGGTAAGATTGCTTCGGAAAGGGAATTTCAGTTAACAGTTAACAGTTAGAAGTGAGGTCTGCCAAAGGGAATTGACAGACCGCAAAACATAGGATAGCATTTGTATAATTCTTATCAAAATACGGAGAAAATATGACTCTAGTTATTTCCCAAGAAGTGATTAAAGCAAGTGGTTTATCAGAGGATGAACTGTTGAAGGAAATTGTTGTTATGTTATTCCAACAAGATAAGATTAGCTTAGGAAAAGCAAGTGAGTTATTAGGTATTAATCAAATCAAGTTTCAACGGATGCTTTCTGAACGAGGAATTTGTATTCACTATGATGTTGCTGAGTTTCAGCAAGATATTAAGCATTTAAAAGAGAAAGGTTGGCTATGATTATTATTAGCGATACTTCTCCTCTCAGCAGTCTTGCTCTTGTTGGTTAAGTAGGGAGGCACAATTATTTGTAGGATGGGTTAGCGGTAGCGTAACCCATGCGGGTGTTGGGTTTCATGCTTCAACCCAACCTACGTTCTATTTAGAAAACCCGTTTTCTTTGAGAAACCCGTTTTCTTTGAGAAACCCGTTTTCTGTAAATTTTTGTTATATCCCCCTTGAAAGATTGGGGATTGTTGAGCTAAAAATGTTAGCAATAAACCTCTGCGGGGAATGTCATGACTTCTACTCTTTTGCCGATTCTTCCTGTTGTTGACGATGTTTTGTTCAATTTCGCTCAATCTGATGGCTTTTGGGCGAATTTGGTCACCGCTTTTGGCACAAGTTATGATGTGGTTAAGGCGACGGAATTACGACAGCAGTGGAAAAGCCGAAATTTTAGTCAAATTCCCCCAATTGAGGTACTCAGTGATGAAGTTTTGGGAACGGCGAATGGTGC
Organism: Microcystis sp. BLCC-F209; assembly: GCF_041928595.1. Lineage (NCBI taxonomy): Bacteria > Bacillati > Cyanobacteriota > Cyanophyceae > Chroococcales > Microcystaceae > Microcystis > Microcystis sp. BLCC-F209. The sequence continues at coordinate 809 of NZ_JBHFLL010000178.1, read as the reverse complement.
CTATTCCAGCAGTAAGAATAAGATTTATCTATCAGCATCTTTTTTAAATACGGCCTCGTCAGCAGCGATAATTAATGTAATTTTAGAAGAAATTGGGCATTATGTGGATGCTCAAATTAATCAGGTGGATAGCGCGGGAGATGAGGGGGCAATTTTTGCAGAGTTGGTGCAGGGAAATAGTCTGGATGTGGCAATCTTGGACGCTTTACGAGCAGAGAATGACCAGACAACAATTATAGTAAATGGGGAAATTATTCAAGTAGAACAGGCGAATTTAACGGGTACTAATGGGAATGATAGTATTACGGGTACATCTGGGGATGATAATATTTCTGGGTTAGATGGCAATGATACTTTAAGTGGTTTGGGGGGAAACGATAATATTTATGGAGGTAATGGAAATGATGTTGTAAATGGAGATGCTGGCAATGATGACCTTGCTGGTGATAACGGAAATGATAGTCTCAATGGGGGGGTTGGAAATGATCTGCTTCGTAGTGATCTAGGGAATGATACCATTAACGGAGGTTCAGGATTTGATTATTATTTCGCCAGTTATAGTGATCGCTCATCTGGTTTGACCATGACCTATGACCCGACTACGGGTAATGGTACCATTACAATCGGCTCAGAAGTTGATACTTTGATTTCGATTGAGAGTTTTAATGCAGGCCAAGGACTTAGTGGTGGTTTTACAGGAACTAATTTTAATGATGTTATTATTGGAACCTCTGATAGTGAAAGCCTTGGTGGCATTTATGGTCTCTTTGGGTTAGCAGGAGACGATACAATCAGTGGTGGCGCTGGAG